>CBDTZE010000259.1:0-3741 GCA_965364815.1 uncultured Nitriliruptoria bacterium
TGTCTTGACGCCCACCCCGACCGCGATCGGCAGATCGGTGTGCTTGCGGATCCGGGCGACCAGGTCACGGGTGACATCGCCGGAGACGGTCTTGACCCCAGTCACGCCCAGCAGGCCCGTGGCGTAGACCCAGCCGCTGGAGGCCTTGGACAGCAGGCCCAGGCGCTCGTCGGCGGTGACCGACGAGGCAAGGAACACCGTGGCGAGGTCGCGAGCATCTGCCTCGGCAAGCCATGCCTCGGCCTCCTGGACCGGGAGGTCAGGCAGGATGGCCCCGGCCAGACCGGCGGCATGCAGGCCCTCGGCGAACCACTCCAGGCCTCGGGCGTCAGGAATCGTGTAGTAGGTCATCGTCAGTGCCGGGACCTCGACGGCCGCGGTCAGCCGGGTGCACATGGCGAGATCGTCGACGACGCCGTAGCCGTGGTCGAGAGCGACCTGGTTGGCGGCCTGGATCGTCGGGCCGTCCATCATCGGGTCGCTGAAGGGGAAGCCCACCTCGAGGATGTCGGCGCCGGCGACGGCCGCGGCGCGCAGGCACTGCTCGGAGGTCTCCATGTCGGGGAACCCGGCGGGCAGGTAGATGATGAGGGCGGCGCGCCCTGCCTGCTTGGCGGAGGCGAAGGCCTCGGCGATGCGGTCCTTGCCGGACGTCATGCTGGTTCCTCGTGCCCGTCGTGGCGGGCGATCGCGTGCTGCGTGGTGCGGTGCTTGGTCAGTCGAGGTGGCCCGTGCCGTCGGGCACGCCGACGTCCCAACCAGCGACGCGGACGACCTCGTCGACGTCCTTGTCTCCGCGGCCGCTGAGGTTGACGAGCACCTTGGCGCCCGGCGCGAGCAGGTCACTGCCGTGAGCCAGGAGCCAGCCCAGGGCGTGCGACGGTTCGAGGGCGGGGATGATGCCCTCCAACTCGCACAGCTTGCGGAAGCCGTCGAGCGCCTCGGTGTCCGTGGCGGCGACGTACGTGGCGCGTCCGGTTTCCGAGAGGTGCGCGTGCTCAGGCCCGATCCCGGGATAGTCCAAGCCAGCCGAGACGGAGTGGGCGGGCAGGACCTGGCCGTCGGCGTCGACGAGGGCGATCGAGCGGGCGCCGTGGAGCACGGCCTCGCGACCCTCGCTGATGGTCGCGGCGCTGCGGCCGGAGCCGACGCCGTCGCCTGCAGCCTCGACGCCGATGAGCGCGACACCCTCTTCCTCGATGTAGTCGGCGAACGCACCGATGGCGTTCGAGCCACCGCCGACGCAGGCGACCACGGCGTCGGGAAGGAGGCCGTGGGCGTCGCGGAACTGCTGCTTGGATTCCTTGGAGATGACCGACTGCAGCGTGCGCACCATGTGCGGGAAGGGGTGGGGGCCCATCGCGGACCCGATCAGGTAGTGCGTCGTCTCCACATTCGAGACCCAGTCGCGCATGGCCTCGTTGATGGCGTCCTTGAGGGTCCGGGTGCCGGACTCGACCGGGACGACCTCCGCGCCGAGCAGCTGCATCCGCACGACGTTGAGTCGCTGGCGTCGGCAGTCCTCGGCTCCCATGTAGACCGTGCACTCGAGGCCGAACAGGGCGGCAGCGGTCGCGGTGGCCACGCCGTGCTGGCCGGCCCCGGTCTCCGCAATCACGCGGGGCTTGCCCATGCGCTTGGCCAGCAGTGCCTGGCCGACGACGTTGTTGACCTTGTGTGAGCCGGTGTGTGCCAGGTCCTCACGCTTGAGATAGACATCGAAGCCGCAGGCCTCGCTGAAGCGCTTGGCATGGGTGATCGGTGTGGGCCGGCCGCCGTAGTCACGAAGCAACTCGTCGAGCTCGGCCTGGAACGTCGGGTCCTGCTGGGCGGTGGCCCAGGCCTCGGTCAGCTCGGCCACGGCACCGGACAGCGCCTCCGGGATGAACTGGCCACCGAAACGGCCGAAGTAGCCGGTGCGGGCGGCTTCGTCTGCGGCGGAGACGTGAGCGTTCACGACGTCGGTCATTGGGCTGCCTGCCTGCCAGCGGCGACCAAGGAGGCCGCCATGGCGGTGGGGTCGGGGGCGGTGACAAGTGCTTCACCGACGAGGACGGCGTCGGCTCCCTGCGCGGCGACGGTCGCGACGTCCTCGGGTCCGCGGACACCGGATTCGGCGACGGCGAGGGCGCCCTCGGGAAAGCGGGGGCGGAGCCTTGCGAAGGCATCGCGATCGATCTCGAACGTCCGAAGATCACGCGCATTGACACCAAGCAGTCGAGGTTCGACCGCCTTGGCACGCTCCAGCTCCTCGGCGTTGTGCACCTCGACCAGCACGTCCAACTGCAGCGCCGTCGCGGCCTGGTGCAACTGCAGGAGTTGGTCGTCGGGAAGAGCGGCCACGATGAGCAGCGCCGCTGACGCGCCGGCCAGCCGTGCCTCGAGCAGTTGGTACTCGTCGACGATGAAGTCCTTGCGGATCGTCGGGGTGCCGAGGGCGGACACACCGGCGAGGTCCTCCAGCGAGCCCTTGAACTTCTCGGGCTCCGTCAGCACGGAGATGCAGGCCACGTCGCCGGCCACGTACAGGCGCGCCTGGTCCACCGCATCCATGCCCGCAGCGAGGTCGCCCTTGCTGGGCGACGCCCGCTTGACCTCAGCGATGACGCCGACCCCTGGCTCGGCCAGTGCGGCATGGAACCCGCGCGGAGCGGGGGCCTGGTCGTCGACGAGGCGCCGCAGTTCTTCCAGCGAACGTCCGGCGCGAGCGTCGGCAACGCGACGACGGGCGCCGTCGAGGAGGTCGTCGAGGAAGGTCGACACGACAGTCCGTGAGTGCTCGGGAGAGGCTGCGAGCCTACGGCGGGGCCAGCGCCCGACATGATCGTCAGCCGTTGGCTTCCGACCCGAGCCCGTCACGATCGGCGGCACGCAGATCACGCAGGAATGCCAGCGTCAGGTCGCCGGCACGCTGGATGTCCTCGACCCGCAGATGGTCCGCCGTGTCCGCCGGGGTGTGCAGACGCCCGTCCTTGCCACTCCAGAGGAAGGCTGCCGGGATGCCTCGACGGGCGAACGGTCCATGGTCGGAGATGTCACCACGCGCCTCGAGGCGGTGCCCTTGGAGCTCGCGAGACGCGGCCACCGAGACGAGTCGGTCAGCCAGGGTTCGTGGGCCCGCGTCGAACCAGCAGATGCAGGTGTCCGGACCGTTGCCCACCATGTCGACGATGAGCGCGGCGATGACCGCATCACCGTGGGCCTTGGCGTACGCGTCGGATCCGAGGTGGTGCTCGCGGGGCGTTGACGGCTGGTACTCCTCGGCGCCGAACGCAACGAAGACGATTGGGACGGGGATCGTGTCGACCTCGTCCGCGAGCTCACGGGCCACCTCGACCAGGACGCCCAGTCCGCTCCCGTTGTCGTTGGCCCCGGGCGAGCCACCCCGCGTGTCCATGTGCCCCCCGACGACCAGGTGCGGCTGGGAACGATCCACCGAGCCGAGGGTCGCCACCAGGTTCGCGGTCTGGCCACCCTGGGGCAGAGCCACGGCAACCGTCGCGACCTCCCAGCCTGCTGCCTCGAAAGCCTGCCGCAAGTACTCATGGGCAGCGAGGTCACCGGGCGTCCCGGCATCTCTGGTGCCCATGGCGGCCAGTTCCGTCGCCATGGCCAGCGCAGCAGCTCCGTCGAACGTCTCGCGGACCACCGCGGGTGCCGTCGGGGTCGGAGTCGGGGACGGG
The DNA here is from genome assembly GCA_965364815.1 of uncultured Nitriliruptoria bacterium. Classification (GTDB taxonomy): domain Bacteria; phylum Actinomycetota; class Nitriliruptoria; order Nitriliruptorales; family Nitriliruptoraceae; genus CBDTZE01. The sequence goes on from CBDTZE010000259.1 coordinate 3,684, forward strand.
GTCGGCGACGGCGAGGCCACGGCCTCGGGTTCGGTCGCCGAGGGGTTCGTCGCGGGGG
>CBDTZE010000260.1:0-3739 GCA_965364815.1 uncultured Nitriliruptoria bacterium
TCTGCGGCCTCGCCGTGGAGCTCTTCGCAGGGCACTTCCTGACCCGGGCCGAGGATGCCTCACAGGTCCGGATCCTGGCGAAGGCCGCCCTGCTGGCCGACCGGGTCTTCAACCTCGCCCTCGTCGGGCTGCTGGTGACCGGCCCGGACCTGGCCAGCCGGACGGGCTTCTTCGAGGGAGACGGCGTCCGCGGCTGGGTCGCGGTGGCGATCGTGGTCATCGTGGTTCTGGGTGCGCTGGGCGGCATGGTCCACCGCAAGGCCTTCAAGGCCATCCTCGCCGAGGCAGGGGAGGGCAACGGCCCGATGACGGACGCCCTGCGCAAGCTCCTTGCTCGGCCAGCCGCCTGGATCTCGATGTTCGCCGCCACGGGCGCAGGGCTGGCGACGGTGTGGTTGATGTCGAACAAGCCCAGTGGCGTCGCAGCCGCGGCGGCGATCGCCCTCAACGGGCTGGTCTTCGGGGCGGCCTTCGGGGTCGTGGCCGCACGCCAGACGGCCAGCCGGCTCGGGGCCTGACAGGCGGTCGGTACCGTTCGGCCATCGTCGTCGGAGCCCTGCTCCCTCGGTGAGACCATCCGGACCATCCGGTCCAACCACTTTCGTCGGCTTCCGCCCAGTCGTCACACGCACGTCAGACTCGCGTCGTGACCTCCCGGGTACGGGCCGGCCAACACCCAGGAATGATCCATGGCTGTCAAGCTGCGCCTCCGTCGTGAAGGCACCAAGAAGCGTCCGCACTACCGCGTCGTCGCTGCCGACTCCCGCTCGCCCCGCGACGGTCGTTTCATCGAGATCCTCGGCTCGTACCACCCCCTCGAGGAGCCGAGCCGCATCGAGATCAACAACGAGCGCGCCGTCCACTGGCTCTCCGTCGGCGCCAAGCCGACCGAGCAGGTCCAGAAGCTGCTGCGCATCTCCGGCGCGTGGGAAGAGTTCAAGCCGGGCGACAAGCCCGTGCGTGAGCGCACCGAAGAGGTCAAGCCCAAGCTCTCGAAGAAGGCCAAGGCCAAGATCGAGGAAGAGCGTGAGGCCGCCGAAGAGGCTGCCGCCGAGGCCAAGGCCGCTGCTGCAGAGGCCAAGGCTGCTGCCGAGGCTCCCGCCGCAGACGAAGCAGGTGACGAGTGAAGGCTGAAGAGGTCCTCGAATACGTCGCCAAGCAGCTCGTCGACGACCCCAGCCAGGTCGAGGTCGTGACCGTGGAAGAGGATCGCACGTTGATCCTCGAGCTCCACGTCGCCGACGAGGACAAGGGCAAGGTCATCGGCAAGCGTGGTCGCACCGCCAAGGCGCTGCGCACGCTGGTCAAGGCTGCCGCCGCCCTGGACGATGAGAACGTCCAGGTCGAGATCGTCGACTGACGATGCCCGACAGCGAGTTCGTCGCCGTCGGTCGTGTGGTCAAGCCACACGGCATCCGTGGCGAGGTCGTGGTCGACCTGCTGTCCGAGGTCGAGGGTCGCCTCGCCAAGGGCACGCAGTGCGTCGTCGCAGGCACCGAAGCAACCGTCATCAGCAGCCGTCCCCACCAGGGGCGGCTGCTGGTCGGTTTTTCGTTCGTCGCCGACCGCACCATGGCCGAGGGCCTGCGCGGCGCGATCGTCGAGGGTCCAGCGGCGGAGTTGACCAACGAGGACGTGTTCTACGTCCATGAACTGGTCGGGGCCGCCGTCCTCGGGCCCGATGACGAGGACCTCGGCGAGGTCGCCGGCGTGATCCTGATGCCGGACACCGCCGGGTACGACCTGTTGGAGGTCACCCACCCCGACGGCCACCGCTGGCTGCTCCCGGCCGCAGATGGCCTTGTGGAGGCCGACGAGGTCGAGGGACCCGACGGTCCGCGCGTCGTCCTGCGCCTCGTGGAGCTGCCGCAGGGCCTGGTCGACGGTGTCGGCGTCGAGGTCGTGTTGCCGGAGCAGGATGCCCCGGAGCAGGACGCCCCCGGCACGGACGCCTGAGGATGCGCATCGACGTCGTGACGATCTTCCCCGGATTCTTCGAGGGGCCGTTCCGCGAATCCCTGCTGGGCAAGGCGCAGGACGCCGAACTGCTTGACCTGCGTGTCCACGACCTGCGCGACTGGACCCAGGACCGCCACCGCACCGTTGACGACTCGCCCTACGGCGGCGGCGCCGGCATGGTCATGCGCGCGGACATCTGGTTCCAGGCCGCCACGTCGGTGTGGAACGACCTCGAGCCGTTCACCGAGCCCGCCGAGGACGCGATCCTGCCCGGTGACGACGCCCGCCCACGCACGATCGTGGTCACGCCTCGCGGACGCCCGCTGGATCAGGCGCTGGCGCGTGAACTGGCCGCCGAGGAACGCCTCGTCATCTGCTGTGGCCGCTATGAGGGCATCGACGAGCGCGTCCACGACGACGTGGCCACCGATGAGGTCTCGATCGGCGACTACGTCCTGGCCGGGGGAGAGGTTGCCGCGGTCGTCATCGTCGAGGCGGTCACCCGGCTGGTCCCGGGCGTGATGGGCAACCAGGCCAGCGGCGAGGACGAATCCTTCAGCCACGGCCTGTTGGAGTACCCGCAGTACACGCGCCCGCTGGAGCTCGACGGCCGCGAGGTCCCGGAGATCCTGCGCTCGGGCAACCACGGGGCGATCGACAAGTGGCGCCTCGAGCGGGCCCAGGAGACGACCCAACGCAACCGTCCTGATCTCTGGGAACGTTGGCAGGCCGCACACGAGGCGGAGAACCCGCCCTCGACCTGACGGGAGCGCGCGCCGCTCGGTACCGTTTGCCGCACGCCCGCTGTCGGGCGTACCCTCCGCGATCGACCCGCGCCCCACCGGACGGCCTCGGCCACCGGCACCGCGCGGGTTCTTCACGCCGCCGATCTGCCCCGCAGATCTTGGCGACTTCCGGGCCCGCACCTGTGGCCCTGCTGCACCTTCAGACTGAACGGACCCTTCGATGAACGCCATCGACATCGTCGAGAGCACCCGCCTGCGCACGAACATCCCGGACTTCCGTCCCGGTGACACCGTCAAGGTGAACGTCAACGTGGTCGAGGGCACGCGCTCGCGCATCCAGGTCTTCGAGGGCGTCGTCCTTCGTCGCCAGGGCGGCGGCCTGCGCGAGACCTTCACGGTCCGCAAGATCTCCTTCGGCGTCGGCGTCGAGCGCACGTTCCCGGTCCACACGCCCTCCATCGAGTCCATCGAGGTGCTGCGTCGGGGCAAGGTGCGTCGCGCCAAGCTGTACTACCTCCGCGACCGGGTCGGCAAGAAGGCTCGTATCAAGGAGAAGCGCGACGCCTGAGCGTCCGCAAAGACCTGACCTCGGCGGCCACGCACGGAGCATCTGCACCTGCGACTGGCCGCCGTCGTCGTTTCCACGCAACGGCGCCGCGGCGCAATAGTCTGGCCGACCATGAGTGATGACACGGGCGATCGCCCGACCACCCCGTACCAGAGCGGCGACCTCGAGGCGCATGCTCGCGCCGCGCGTGACGAGGCAGCCCGCAAGCTCCGCGAGGAAGCGGCGGCCAAGGCCGCAGCCATCCGTGCGCAGGTCGAGCAGGACGCTGCGGAGCGTGAAGCCCGCGCCCAGGCCGCGGCGCCGCTGACGCCAGCGCCGTCAGCGCCGTCAACACCTGTGGCCCCGACGCTTGCCGCGTCGCCTGCACCCTCCACCCCGTCACCCACGTCCTCCGGTGCGACCGCTGGTGCCGCCGCGGGTGCTGGGGCGCTCGCCGCGGCCAGCACGGCCAGCACGGCCAACACCG
>CBDTZE010000261.1:0-3737 GCA_965364815.1 uncultured Nitriliruptoria bacterium
CACCTTGGAGAACGTGCTCGAGGAACTCGTCGGCGACATCCGCGACGAGTTCGACCGCGAGGTCGCACGCCTGCGTCGCGTCGGCGCCGGCACGTTCACGGTCCAGGGGGGGCTGCGCGCCGGCCGGGTCGAGGACGCGTTCGGGCTCGACCTCGGCGACGGGGACTTCGAGACGGTCGCGGGCTTCATGCTCGAGCGGCTCGGCCACATCCCGGCCCTGGGCGAGCACGTCGATCACGATGGCTGGCGGTTCGAGGTCAGTCGCGTCGAAGGTGTCCGCATCGCTGAACTCCGCCTTCGCAAGCTTCCCGAGGCCGTCGACGGGGGTGAGGCATGAGTCGCATGACCGTCGCCTTCGGGGCGATTGCCGCTGCCGCTGCCGAAGGGGAGGGAGTCCACCACGAGGGCTCGCTCTCCGGGCTGCTCATCGGGCTGGTCCTGCTGGCCGTCAACGGCTTCTTCGTCGCGGCCGAGATCGGCCTGCTGGCCGCCTCACGCGCCAAGATCGAGCAGATGGCCGAGGACGGCGACAAGCGTGCCGTGCGCGCTGCCAAGGCCCTGCGTGAACTCTCGGTCACCTTCTCCGGGGCGCAGTTGGGCATCACCATGATGTCGCTGGGTCTCGGCGCGATCGCCGAGCCGGCATTGGCTGGCTACATCGAAGGCTGGTTGGACGCCGCCGGTCTGCCGGCAGCCGCCGTCGGGCCCACCGGTTTCACGATCGCCCTGGCCATCGTGGTCCTGCTGCACATGGTCGTCGGCGAGATGGCTCCCAAGAACCTTGCCCTGGCCCATCCTGAGTCGGTCTCCATGGCTCTCGTGCGCCCCTTCGGGCTGTTCGTCAAGATCTTCCGCCCGCTGATCGTCGCCCTGAACGGGTTGGGCAATCTGCTGGTACGCGCCGTCGGCGTGGAGCCCGTCGACGACCGTGGCCTGGTCCACACGCCTTCCGAACTGATCTTCGCGTTGCGCGAGGCCAAGCAGTCCGGTCGGCTCGAGGACCAGGAGGAGCGCGTCCTGACGGCGGCACTCGCCCTGTCGGACATTGACGCCGAAGCGGCCATGACTCCTCGCGTCGACCTGGTGGCCGTCTCCGACGACGACGTCCCGGAACGGGTCCTGGAGTTGGCCGAGCAGACCGGCTTCACCCGCTTCCCGGTGACGCACGGCGACATCGACCATGTCGTGGGCTTCGTCCACGTCAAGGACGTCATCGTCCGCGACCCCGAGGAACTCGAGGGCGTCCGCGTCCGCGATCTGCTGCGTGCCATCCCGGCCGTTCCGGAGATGCGCAACCTCGAACAGTTGCTGGCGGACATGCGTGCCGACCGGTCACCGGCCGTGCTGGTCGTCGATGAGTTCGGCGGCACCGCGGGTCTGCTCACCCTCGAGGACGTCCTGGAGGAACTGGTCGGCGACATCGAGGACGAGTTCGACCCGGATGCGGATGGCATGCGTCGACGCGGGCAGCGCTCTGTCGTGGTCGACGGAACACTGCGGCGCGACGAACTCGAACGCGTCGTCGGACTGCGTCTGCCCGAGGGGGCGACCGAAACCGTGTCCGGTCACCTCACCGAGGTGCTGGGCCGCCTGGTGGAGAAGGGCGACCAGATCGAGGTCGACGGTTGGCGCCTGATCGTGCGCCGAGTCGACGGTCGTCGGGCCGGACGGGTCGAGGTCATCCCGCCGCGCCCCGAGCCCGGGCACAGCGATGGCGCGGACGTGTCCGGCGCCTGAGCCAACTCAGTCGCCGGGGCCGCCGACCTCGCCGCCCTCCTGGGGCTCCCACCACTGGCACCAGTGGTCCTGGCCGACGCCGACGCGAAGGTTGGGGTGCCAGCAGTAGCTGACGGACTCGCCGGGAGCCAGATAGAAGAGGCACGTGTCGCACTTCTCGCCGAACTTCGGCTGCGCGACCCACTGCTGGTCCTCGATCAGGGTGAACTTCATCCGCATGGCCGTGGCGCGGTCGTCCTTGGACATCTCGCGGTCGGTCTCGCCGATGGCCTCCCACCGGTCACACCACCATTGCTTGCCGACGGGGGCCTCGACCTTCTCGTGCCAGCAGTAGCTGACACCCTCGGTGGGCTCGGCCATGAACTCGCAGTTGTCGCAGCGCTGATCGCCCTCGGGCGTGCCGCGCAGCTTGACCTCCGACTTCATCTTCTCGAACTCGAGCGCCAGTTCCTCGTCCTTGGCGGTGGGGACGGCGTCGGGGATCTCGTAGTCGCTCATGGGAGTGGCTCCGGGTGGTCGTGGTGGCGCAACGATAGTCTGAGAACCGTTCTCACCTCCATTGATGGCGAGTTCTTCAGATCTGGGCCGCCCGGCCGACGGAGTCGAGGACGGCGGGCGTGGGGCCCGGGCAACCGTCGTTCGCGGGAGGGCCGTCGTGGTGGAGTTGGTCCCCACTCGCCGAGCCTTCGTCCCCCGTGTTCGGGACCAGTTGAGCGCGGACCTCGTCCACGCGATGGGCGAGGTCGACGTTCGTCGGGTCGTCGGCGAGGCGGTGCAGCGCATCACGGGGCTCGACGTCTCGTGGGTCCTGCGGCCCTGCCTCGAGGGAACCCACCTGCACGTGCACTGCACCCTGCAGTCCTCGCCGGTGGCTGCCGGGGTCGATGCGGAACTCTCCCTTGCCGCGGTGGCGGAGCCGTGGACCCGAGCGATGGCCGGAGAGGTCGCCTCGGGTCGTCACGAAGCGTTGCCCGAGGTCGCGGAGCAGATCCTCTGGGTGCCCATGGGCGCGGAGCATGACCGCTGGGTCCTCGCCGTTCCGATCGATCCGACCAAGGACGGCCAGACCCTTCGCGCTGACCTGCGCGCGGTGGCGGACGAGGCGTGGGCCGCGCTGCAGCGCGCCGAGATCATCACGGACCTCGAAGGTCAGTTGGAGATCCTGTCGGCCATCACCGCCGTCGCCGGCTCGGCCGTGGTCGACGTGCGCGTGGCCGCGGAGCGTGTGTGTCGCGTGTCCCTGACGTCCCTTGGGGCCTCGGTCGCGGTGCTCCATGCCATCGACCAGGATGGCGTCCTGCGTCACCTTGCAGGCGCCGGGGGCGAAACCTCGCACGGCCCCGGGTCGGCTGCGGCGCGGCAGGCCCTGCGCGATGGTCGTGAGGTCGTGCCCTTCCCGGTGTCCGACGGTGCGTTGCCCACCGGCCCTTGGAACGACGGTCCTGTCGGTGAACTCGTGGGTTTGCCCCTACGGGTGGCCGACCGTGTCGTCGGTTCGCTGTTGATCGCGCGACGTCCCACCGACCGGCCGTGGGAGCCCCTCACGCTGCAGGTCGCGGCGGCGATCGCCCAGCAGGCCGCCCTGGCCATCGATCACGCGCAACTTCTCGAACGTGAGCAGCAGGCGACCGAGAGCCTGCGCCACCTCGACGAACTCAAGTCCGACTGGCTGGCGGGCCTGACGCACGACCTCAAGGCACCGCTGACCGGACTGGTCGGGTTCACCCGCACCATGCTGACGCACGACGAGCGCATCACCGCCGAGGACCGCCGCCAGTACCTGCAGGCCATGGACCGTCAGGCCTCGCGCCTTGTCGCCATGGTGGATGACCTGTTGCTGGCCGCCCGGATGGAGGATGACGACGTCGACACCACGGACTCGGACGCCTTCTGCCTCCGCGACATCCTCGTCGAGGCATCCGAGACCTTCGGCCCGACGACCCGCGCCCGGATGCAGGTCGAGGTCGATCCAACGGACCGGTTCGACGTCCGCGGGGACC
>CBDTZE010000262.1:0-3733 GCA_965364815.1 uncultured Nitriliruptoria bacterium
ACCGAGCAGAGCTCGCCGTCGGCCGGTCTGCGGACCGTCGCACGCAACGACGGCACGGCCACTATCCAGTTCGCCTTCACCGGCATCCATGACGCCATGGACGACCGCGACCTTGTCGGCGATGAGAGCACGGAGCACACCGTGTTCATGAACTTCGCCAACTTCTACGCCTGCCAAGAGGCGATCGCCCACTTCGGGTCGGCCGAAGCCCCGTCCCGCCTGATCGCCAACGTGCAGCCCCAAGGTCGTCGCGGTCGTTGGGTGAACTACACCGAGGTCCCGGTCAAGAATCCGCCGCCCCCGCTGGGCTGAGCAGCCTGCCGACCCTGCACGCCCCGCCGTCCTCGGCGGGGCGTTGCTTTGTCCGCCGAGGTCTGAACCACTGCGGTCACGGGGCAGCAGTAGCGTCCGGAGACGGCCGGCAGGATGGGACGCGCGTGGACGAGGCACTGACGCCGTTCTCGCCTGCCACGCGCGAGTGGTTCCGGACCGCCTTCCCCGGTCCGACCACCGCCCAGTCGCAGGGCTGGCCCGCGATCGCCTCGGGCGAGCACACCTTGATCCTTGCCCCGACCGGGTCGGGCAAGACGCTCACCGCGTTCCTCTGGTCGATCGACCAGCTGATGACGCGGCCGGTCCCGGAGAAGAAGCAGCGACTGCGGACGATCTATCTCTCGCCGCTGCGTGCCCTTGCCGTCGACGTCGACAAGAACCTGCGGTCGCCACTCAAGGGCATCACCCTGGCGGCGGAACGCCTGGGCGGCCTGGACCTGCATGAGCCGACGGTCGGCGTCCGGACCGGCGACACCGACCAGCGCGACCGCCAGCGCATGCTGCGCACCCCGCCGGACATCCTCATCACCACCCCGGAGTCGCTCTACCTCCTGCTCACGTCCAAGGCGCGGGAGACGTTGGCAAGCGTGGAGACCGTCATCATCGACGAGATCCACGCCATGGCTGCGACCAAGCGCGGCACCCACCTGGCGTTGTCGCTGGAGCGCCTCGAGGAACTCTGCGAGAAGCCGCCTCAGCGGATCGGGCTGTCGGCCACGCAGCGTCCCCTCGACGAGATCGCCAGGTTCCTGGGCGGCCACGACGACAACGGCAAGCCCCGCCCCGTCACGATCGTCGATGCCGGGACGCGCAAGGAACTCCAACTGGAGGTCATCGTCCCGGTGGAGGACCTCGGCGACCTCTCCGCGGGGCAACCTGCGGAACCCGGCGAGGTCCAGGGATCGATCTGGCCGGCGATGCATCCGCGACTGCTGGACGTCATCCTGGAGTCCAACACGACGCTGGTGTTCGTCAACGCCCGACGACTGTCGGAGCGCCTGGCTGCGCGCCTCAACGAACTCAACGTCGAGCGTGTCCGCAAGGAACGCCGAGACGCCCTTGGCCCGAACCCGCACCCCGACGAGATCGACGAGATCGAGTCGGACCCCATCCCCGACCTGGTCCGAGCCCACCACGGCTCACTGGCGCGTGAACGACGCCTGGAGATCGAGGACCTGCTCAAGCGCGGCGAGCTCCGCGGCCTGGTGTGCACGTCCTCCCTCGAACTCGGCATCGACATGGGCGCCGTCGACCGTGTGGTGCAGGTCGCCTCCCCCGGCGCGGTGAGTCGCGGCCTGCAGCGTGTCGGCCGTTCCGGCCACCAGGTCGGCATGCCCTCGCGCGGCACGTTCTTCCCCAAGTTCCGCGGCGACCTCCTGGAGACCGCGGTCGTCGTCAAGCGGATGCAGCAGGGAGCGATCGAGTCCACGCACTACCCCCGCAACGCCCTCGACGTCCTGTGCCAGCAGGTCGTCGCAATGGCCGCGATGGACGAATGGAAGGTCGAGGACCTCGCCCGACTGGTGCGGCGCTCGGCGCCGTTCGCAGAATTGGACGACCAGGTCCTCGACGCCGTGCTGGACCTGTTGGACGGCCGCTATCCGTCCGAGGAGTTCAGCGAACTGCGTCCCCGTATCGTCTGGGACCGCATCGAGGGCACGATCCGTGGCCGCTCCGGGGCGCAACGCCTGGCCGTCACCAACCCGGGCACGATCCCGGACCGCGGCCTGTTCGGAGTGTTCCTCCCCGACGGTTCCCGCGTGGGTGAACTCGACGAGGAGATGGTCCACGAATCCCGCGTGGGCGAGACATTCCTCCTGGGCGCGTCCACGTGGCGCATCGAGGACATCACCTACGAGCGCGTGATCGTCACGCCCGCCCCCGGCCAGCCCGGGAAGATGCCGTTCTGGCACGGCGACGGCCCGGGCCGACCCGCCGAACTGGGCGAAGCGCTTGGCGCCTTCACCCGGGAGATCCGGCTGGGACTGTCCGACCGGGACGCCACGATCGACGGGTTGGTCGCTGACGGACTCGACCTCCGGGCCGCGCAGAACGTCGTCAAGTACGTCGAGGACCAGGTCGAGGCCGTCGACGCCGTCCCGGACGACCGCACCATCGTCATCGAGAAGTTCCGCGACGAGATCGGCGACTGGCGCGTCGTCATCCTCTCCCCCTGGGGCACCCGGGTGCACGCCCCGTGGGCGATCGCGATCGAGCGCCGCCTGATCGAACGCGGCATCGACCCGGAGATCCTCTGGGCCGACGACGGCATCGTCCTGCGACTGCAGGAGTCGCAGGACGACTTCCCACTGGAAGACCTGCTGATCGACCCCGACGAGGCCGAGCGACTGGTCGTCGAACATCTGCCCTCGACGTCGCTGTTCACGACCGTCTTCCGGGAGGCCGCCGGCCGTGCGCTGCTGCTTCCCAAGCGTCGGCCGGGCCAGCGCACCGCCCTGTGGCAGCAACGCCAGCGTGCGGCCAACCTCCTGCAGGTCGCCAGCCGCTACCCCGAGTTCCCCATCACGCTGGAGGCGACGCGCGAGGTCCTGCGGGAGCACTTCGACCTCGACGCACTTCGCCGCCTGTTGAACGATCTGCGGTCCCGCCGCATACGGGTCAAGGAGGTCTCCACGGAGGCGGCCTCTCCCTACGCCCAGTCGCTGGTGTTCTCCTGGGTCGGCACGTACCTCTACGACTACGACGCCCCGTTGGCAGAGCGCCGGGCCGCGGCGCTGACGCTGGACCGCAACCTGCTGTCGGCCCTTCTCGGCGGCGACGAACTCCGCGAGTTGCTGGACCCCGAGGTGCTCGGCGAACTCGAACTGGAGCTGCAGAATCTGGTCGACGGCCGCCGGGCCAGGGACGGCGACGAGGTCCACGACCTGCTTCGGCGGCTCGGCCCGCTGACCCTGGCCGACATCGAGGCCCGCTCTGAGGGCGATCCCACCCCGTGGCTGCAGGTCCTGGTCGAGGCTCGACGGGCCATGGAGGTGCAGGTCGCCGGGCTCGCGGTGTTCGCGGCCGCCGAGGATGCGGCCCGACTGCGCGACGCACTGGGTGTCGCCCTGCCGATCGGGCTCCCACAGGCGTTCACCGAGCCGGTGGACCGCCCGCTGGAGGAGCTGGTCGCCCGCTACGCCCGGACCCACGGACCGTTCACGCCTTCGGACGTTGCTCGCGCCCTGGGCGTCCACCTCGAACGGATCGATCACGCGCTGACTGCGCTGGTCACCGCCGACCGCCTCACGTCCGGGGCGTTTCGCCCCCACGGGTCCGGCACGGAGTGGGTCGACCTCGACATCCTGCGCCGGCTCCGTCGCCGGTCCCTGGCTGCCCTGCGCGCCGAGGTCGAGCCAGTCTCCCCCGAGGTCCTCGGTCGCTTCCTCCCCGCCTGGCA
>CBDTZE010000263.1:0-3720 GCA_965364815.1 uncultured Nitriliruptoria bacterium
CCCGGCCATCGCCGCCTCGTACGCCGCGGGGATCGTGCGCTGCAACGGCCGCGCCGTCATCGAGGCCGTGGAAGTCCGCCGGGGACTGTTCGCCAAGGGTGGCGAAGCAGCGCTGCGCACGCGCCATGCCCACTACCCGCCCCGCGCGGTCGTCCAGGACGACGCTGCAGGCCTCTCCCTCGCCGTGCAGAAGCGCATGGGGGAACTCGAGATCGACCTTGCGGTGCGGGCCGAACCTGCCGCGCTCGTCGTGGTCGACGGCCCGCTCACCGGGCGCCAGAACGTCCCCGGCGCCATCGGCTACGTCAAGACCCACCACGTCGCCTACCTCGACGAGGCCGGGCAGCGCGTGATCACCGCGCTTGCGCCGGGTGAGCGGACCCCCCTGTTCCTCACCCAGACCCGGTTCGCTCGCTGGTCCTGGTACCTGCGCCTGCCCGGGCCGCCCAGCCATCCCTGGGCAGGGATCGTGCGGTGCGAGGCCTCGGCCGACCTGCCCCTCGCCGACGCCGTGCATCGCGCCGACCTCGCCACGGCGACGCTCCCGCGTTTCGCGTCCAAGGAGCACCGCGACCCCCGTGCTCCTCAGAACCTGACGCCGATCGGCGAACTGGAGCGGGCCCTGCGGCGGCGGCTCGGCGATGCGACGTTGCTGTTCCGGTCGCTGCGCCAGGCCGCGGCCACGGGAGCCACCACCTGACGCGGGCGTCCGACACCTAGGATCAGGACGCAACGCCATCCACGTCGGAGCGCTCGTGACCACGCCCACCCTTGCCTTCACCGCGATGTCGGGCATCACGCCCGCCCAGGCAGTCGCGATTGCCCAGGAGGCCGAGGCCTGGGGCTACGAGGAGTTCTGGGGCGCCGAGGTCGACGGACCCGACGCCTTCACCCTGCTGGGCGCCATCGCCGCGACGACCGGCCTCGGGCTGGGTGTCGCGGTCGTGCCGGTGCAGACCCGCACCGCGTTCGTCCTGGCGATGTCGGCCCTGTCGATGGACAGCCTGTCCGGCGGCCGGTTCGCCCTTGGTGTCGGGGCGTCCAGCGACGTGCTCGTCGAACGCTTCGGCGGCGTTCCCTACACCAAGCCCCTGACGCATGTCCGCGAGATGGTCGAGGCGCTGCGCCCCGTCCTCGCCGGCGACCGATCCAGCCTCGACGGCGAGTTCGTGAAGATCGGGGGCTACAAGTCTCCGGTGGCACCGACGGGGAAGGTCCCCATCCTGCTCGGCTCCCTGAACTCGGCGTCGCTGCGACTCGCTGGCCGGATCGCCGACGGCATCTGCCTCAACCAGTTCGGGACACGCCACGTGCAACCCATGATGGACGAGGTCCGCAAGGGCGCAGCCTCCGTCGATCGACACATCGCCGAGGACTTCCCGGTCGTGGCCCGGCTCTTCTGCGCCGTGACCGACCAACCGGAGGCGATCAAGGGGTTCATCCCCCACATCTTCGCCCCGTACGTCGCCACCCCTGGCTACAACAAGTTCTACGACTGGATGGGATTCGGCGAGGCCGCTGCCACGATCGCCGCCGCCAGCGAGGCACGGGACAAGGCCGCGATGGCCGCCGCCTACACCCCCGACATCGTCGATGAGCTCTTCCTCGTTGGCTCCGCCGAGCACGTCGTCGACCGGATCGAGGAGTTCGCCGACGCAGGCGTGACGGTGGCGGCCATCGCTCCCCTCGCCGCGGATGAGACCGGCACACGGCACACCTTGGAGGCCATAGGCACCGAATGGCGGCGACGCAACGGCTGACGCGGCGCACACTTCGGCCGACGGGGCAAGGGACAACCAGAGAGGCACGCGTGGTCACGACCCGCAGGGTCCTGCGACAAGCTGCCCGCGCCTTTGCCGCCGGCGCAGGCTTCGCTGGACCCGCGCTGCTCGTGACCTCCGTCATCGGCACCAAACTCCTGACCGACGCGCCAAAGCCCTCGCATCCCAAGCCCACCCTGCAGGTCAGGTTCCACACGATCGAGTCGGCGCTGCGGGAGTTCCACGTCGCCCATGCCGTCGTCGAGGTTCGGGGCGATCAGGCCGCCCTGGCGGGACGTTGGGGCCTGCGCGTCGAGGGCGCCTTCGTCCTGATGGACGACCCACTGCACGTCGGCGTGGACGAAGAAGGGCCCTACGCCCTGCGGCCGTGGAAGCTTCGCGACGGGACACCACCGACCGCGTCCGCGGTGGGGGAACGTCGCGTGGCCAACGTCGATCGACGAGGTCTGCGCCACTCGGACGGGAGCCTCCGACGGCGCAGGCGTGACCGCCGCCGCCACGACGAGGCTGCGCCATGGCCCTACGCCGGCGTGCTGTCGGCCTACTCCTGGCCCGACGACCCGCAGGTGCTGGCCCGCGAGAACGGCGCCACCTGGGAGGTCGAGGCCGTGCCGTGCGCCACCGGAGGGCACCTGCCGACGTGGCGGCTCACGCCGGCGAACCCGAACGGGACCTGGATGCTGGCGATCCACGGACGGGGCGCCCGACGTGCCGAGGTGTTCCGCCTGGTCGACATCGCCCTGCGGAAAGGCATCACCTGCCTGGTCGTGTCCTATCGAACCGACGCCTGGACACGCACGCCGGCTGCCTACACGACCCTGGGCATGGCCGAGTGGGAGGACGTCGAGGCCGCGATGCGTCTCGCGTTGTCCCGCGGCGCACGGCGCCTGATCCTGGCCGGCTGCTCCATGGGTGGCGGGATCGCCGCCACGACCCTTCGCCGGTCCGAGTTGGCCAGCGCGGTCGCGGGCGTGGTCCAGGACTCGCCGGCCCTGGACTGGGGACGCACCCTTCGGCACATCGCGAAGGTCAACCGCGTGCCTCGCCTGCTGGTGCCGCTCACCATGACCGCAGCCAAGTGGCGGGCGAAGCTCGACTTCCAGGCCATCAACCACGTGGACGGGGCTGGCGAGTTCACCCACCCGATCCTCCTGATCCATGGCACCGCCGACGACGTCACCCCGGTCTGGCTGTCGGACCTGCTCGCCGAGGCCCGCCCCGACCTCGTCAGCTACCTGCGCGTCGAGGGAGCCGGCCACGTCAAGAGCTGGAACCATGCGCCCAACAGCTACGAGTCTGCGGTCGTGCGGTTCCTCGACCACGCGATGGGCGTTGCCACATCCGTGGTCGCCGCGCGCCGACAGCGGCTGCTGGGTCTGCGGATGCCGCAGGTGATCCGTCCCGCCTGAGCACAGGCACGAGGCATACTGGCGGTTCGCTCGAATTGTGAAGAGGTTGACGGTGCTCGAGGAGTTCAAGGGGTTCATCCTCCGAGGCCGCGTCGTCGACCTTGCCGTCGGCATCGTCGTCGGTGTCGCCTTCGCCGGCCTGGTGAACTCTCTGGTCGCCAACCTGCTCACGCCGCTGCTCGCGATCCCCGGGGACGTGGACTTCCAGGAACTCGCGTTCACGATCAACAAGAGCAAGTTCCGCTACGGCCTGTTCGTCAACGATGCCCTGTCCTTCCTGATCGTGGCCGCCTCGGTGTTCTTCCTCGTCGTCCGGCCGATCAACACGCTCAACGCCAAGGCCAGCGGCGGCAAGGGCCCCACCAAGGTCTGCGGCGAATGCCTGAGCACCATCCCCGAACCTGCGCGACGTTGCGCCTTCTGCACCAGTGAGCAGTGACCGCTGGCGCGCGCGACCGGCCACGGCTCAGGCCGTGGGCCTGCTGGCGACCCTGCTGCCAGTGCTGCTGGGTGTGGCCGCGGGCATCTCC
>CBDTZE010000264.1:0-3715 GCA_965364815.1 uncultured Nitriliruptoria bacterium
CGTCATGAAGGACAACCTCGACGAGATGAACCGTCGGGGCGTGTCCTCCATGCCCGTCCTGCTGGGCGGGGCGGCGCTGACCCGCGGCTACGTCGAGGACGACCTGCGGTCGATGTACGACGGCAACGTCTTCTACTGCAAGGACGCGTTCGAGGGCCTGCGGGTCCTGGACCAGGTCATGGACGCTCGCCGCGCCGGTGTCGCACTCCCCGAGGAACTGGTCGGCCGCAAGATCCGCCGCGAACGCGCCCCGAAGAAGAAGGTCGCCCCGCCGCGCCTCGACGCCGCCGGCCGGCCCAAGTCCGACGTCGCACTCCTGTCGCCCGATGACGTCCCGACGCCGCCGTTCTGGGGCGCTCGCGTCGTGCGCGGGATCTCGGTCGACGAGGTGTGGCCGCTCATCAACGAGGTCGCGCTGTTCCGCAACCAGTGGGGCTTCACGCCCGGCGACCGTTCGCCGGCCGAGTACCAGGCCTTCCTCGACGAGACCGCCCGCCCCGTGCTGCGGTCCTGGATCCAGCGCGCCAAGGCAGAGAAGGTCGTCACCCCCGAGGTCATCTACGGCTACTGGCCCGTGAACTCCGACGGCGACGACCTGATCGTGTGGGACCCGTCGGATCCGATGGGCACGGAACTCACGCGGTTCACGTTCCCGCGCCAGGAGCGCGGCCGGTTCCTGCACATCGCTGACTTCTTCCTCGACGTCTCTGTGGGCAAGCCCGACGTCCTGCCGGCGCACTGCGTCACGATGGGCACGAAGATCAGCGAGGTCGCCAAGGCCCTGTTCGCCGAGGACCGCTACCAGGACTACCTCTACGCGCACGGCTTCGGTGTGGAGATGGCCGAGGCCCTGGCCGAGCTCTGGCACAAGCGCATCCGCGAGGAACTGGGCTTCGCCGGGGAGGACGGACCAGACGCCAAGGCATGGTTCCGCCAGGAGTACCGGGGCTCGCGTTACTCGTTCGGGTACGCGGCCTGCCCGGACCTCGAGGACCAGGTGAAGCTGGACAAGCTGCTGGACTTCAGCCAGATCGGCGTCGAGGTCACCGAGGAGTTCATGCTCAACCCCGAGCAGTCCACCTCCGCCATCGTCGTCCACCACCCCGAGGCCAAGTACTTCAACGCCCGCTGATCACGTCTGCTGGGTCGTCGTCGGTGGCGGTCTGCCGGCCCGGCGGGGGCGGGGAGCGCGCAGGGGGACGTTGACACCGGGGCTCGTCGTGACCCATTGGGGTTGACAGGGGGTCAGTGGGGCGTTCGGGGCGCCGAAGCCCAAAGCACACCCCGAACAGAACCCCTCACATGAACCGCCACACCGCAGACCGCATCGGCACCGTCGCCCTGCTGCTGACGTTGTTCCTGGTCGGGTTCATGGTCGTCGCCCCGTCGACCGAGCCGGGCGCCATGCTCGAGGGCATTGCACAGCTGGTCGGCTGAGCCGACGCCAGCCGCAACGACGCACGACGGACCCGGAAGGCGGACCTACTCGGTCGCGCCTTCTTCCCATTCCTGCCACGTGGCGCCCTCGTCGAGGGCGGCCTCCGGCGGCTGGACCTGGCAGGCGTCGAGGTCGTGCGGGGAGTCGTCGAACGCCACGCAGTCGATCACGCCTTCCTCGGTGCAGGCGATGCGCACCACGCCAAGGCGCCACCAGGTCTTGTCCTGGCCGACTTCCCAGAGCATGCCGACGGCCTCGTCCTCGAGATCGCCCCGTGTCATCTGACAGGTCGGGCGGCGCTCCCACAGGTCGGCCATGGCGACGGGCAGGTCCTCGTCGGCCTTGTCGAGGCCGGGGGCTTCGCAGTCGTCGGCCACCAACTCCAGCAGACCGTCGAGGTCGTGGGCGTTGAAGTACTCGAGGAAGGCGTCGATCTCGTCCTCGCCGGCGGTGGCGTCGGTGACCTCGCGCGTGTCCTCGGGGGCACCATCGCCCTCGACGTGCATCCACGGCACGTCGGCAACGTCACCATCAGCGGCAGAGGGCAGCGAGGAGGACGAGGCAGAACCGTTGGCCTCGCGCGCGGCGCGGGCCCGCTCGAGCCGGCGTTCATCGTCTTCGAGGGCGTAGTCCTCGAGGTCGTTGCCGTGGACCTTGGGCATTTTTGCCTCCTGTGTCACTCGATGCTGCTGTCAATTCCTGTCGGTGCCTGACCCGTCCCGCGTGGACCTAACGTAGGGAAAGCATGGTCCAGATGTCGGCGGTCTTCAAGAGGTGAGCGGATGGCGGGTCTCGATGAGCACGATCACGTCCTACCGGATGGGACCACGGTGCGTTTGCGCCCCGTACGGCCGGACGACGCCCAGCGCCTGCTGGCCATGTGGGGTCGCACGTCCGACGAGAGCCGCCACGCACGGTTCCTGGGTGATCGCGAGGTCACGCCGGAGAACGTCGGTGACCTCGTCCAGCTGGACCCCGCGCGTGACTTCGCGTTGGTCGCCACGCTGGGCCGGGCCGAGGACGAACGGATCGTCGGCGTGGCCCGTTACACCGGCCGTCCGGACGATCCGACCACGGCGGAGTTCGGGGCGTTGGTCGAGGACGAGCACCAGGGCCGGGGTGTCGGCACGGCGCTGATGCGCGAGGTCGCGCGGACCGCGGCCGAGCGCGGCGTCAAGCGCCTGGCCGGCGACCTGCTTGCGGACAACCACCGGATGCTGCAACTGCTGGAGCAGATCGGCCTCGACCACCACATCCCGCAGCAGGCATCGTCCCCCGATGGTCGCCTCCGGGCCGACCTCGACGTGACGCTGGATGCGGACTTCCTGCACGCCGTCGACGAGGACGAACGGATCGCCGCTCGCGCCGCCGTCGAACGCTTCTTCACTCCCACGCGGATCGCCGTGGTCGGGGCCAGCCGTGACCCCGCGGCGATCGGTGGGCTGGTCCTGCGCAACATCCTCGACGGACGGTTTGCCGGGGTCGTCTACCCGGTCAACCCGAACGCCCCGTACGTCCAGGGCGTGGCGGCGTACGCCAGCCTGAGCGACTGCCCCGAGGTCCCCGAACTGGTCCTGGTCTGCGTGCCACATCGCCTGGTCGACGAGGTCGTGGACGAGGCGGGGCGCCTGGGCGTCAAGGCCGTCTGCGTGATCTCGGCCGGGTTCGCCGAGTTGGGCGACCACCCGATCACCGGCCCGGACGGGAAGCCCGGCGAGTCCGGGGTCGACCGCCAGGAACGCCTCCTCGACATCGCACGAGGGCACGGCCTGCGGATCGTCGGCCCCAACTGCATGGGCCTGATGAACGCCGGTGGCAACCATCGGATGAACGGGACGTTCTCCACGACCTTCCCGAACCCGGGGCGACTCGCGTTCAGTTCGCAGTCCGGGGCGCTGGGCCTGGCCGTGCTGGAGCACGTCCACGAACTCGGGCTGGGGATCTCCAGCTTTGTGTCCGTCGGGAACAAGGCGGACATCAGCGGCAACGACCTGCTCCTGTTCTGGGAGGAGGACACCAACACCGACGTCATCCTTCTCTACCTGGAGTCGTTCGGCAACCCGCGAAAGTTCTCGCGCATCGCCCGCCGGATCTCCCGGACGAAGCCGATCGTCGCGGTGAAGTCGGGGCGCACCAGCGCCGGCGTCCGCGCCGCGTCGTCACACACCGCCGCGATCTCCTCGGGTGACGTCGCGGTCGAGGCACTGTTCCGCCAGACCGGCGTGGTTCGCACCGACACGTTGGAAGAACTGTTCGACGTCGCGACGCTGCTGTCGC
>CBDTZE010000265.1:0-3679 GCA_965364815.1 uncultured Nitriliruptoria bacterium
GCGGCGACGCGCTGCTGCTGGCCACCGGAGAGCTCGAAGGGCTTGTGGGTGAGACGATCCCCGATGTCCAGCACGCCGACGACCTCGTCGAACCACGCCTGGTCGACGTCCGCGCCAGCCAGGTCCAGAGGCAGGGTGATGTTCTCCTGCGCCGTCAGCGTGGGCACCAGGTTGTAGGCCTGGAAGATGAAGCCGACGTTGTCGCGCCGCAGCCGCGTGAGGTCCTTGTCGTTGAGCGCGCCCAACTCCCTGCCGGCCAGGTGGACCGTGCCCTGCGTGAGACGGTCGAGGCCAGCGAGGCAGTGCAACAGGGTGGACTTGCCCGAACCGGACGGCCCCATGATCGCGGTGAAGGTGCCTCGGCTGATCTCCACGTCGACACCGTCAAGGGCACGAACGGCCGTGTCGCCGGAGCCGTAGACCTTGTGGGCCTGGGAGACCACGAGGGCCGCGTCGTTGCTCATTGCCTTCTCCGACCTGCGATGATTGCGTCGTGCAACGATAGTCGCCGTCCACAGGGCTGCGAGCGCCCGTGGACCCGACATGGAAGGATGGGCACATGAGTTCCACGTACCGGCGCCTCGTCGCCATCGTCGTCGCCTTCCTGCTGGGTTCGGTGCTTGCCGCCCCGTTGGCCGCAGCCCAGTCCGGTGCACTGCCCGTCGTGGTCACGACGCAGGTCCGGGGTGCCATCACCCCCGTGATCGCCAACCACCTCGAGGACGCCGTCGCCCACGCGGAGGACATCGGTGCCACGGCGCTGGTCGTCCAACTGGACACCCCGGGCGGCTTGGTGAGTTCCATGCGCGTGATCGTGCAGGCGTTCCTTTCCTCCGAGGTCCCCGTCGTCGTGCATGTCGAGCCCCGCGGCGCAGACGCCGGCTCAGCCGGCACGTACATCACCATGGCGGCTCACGTCGCGGCCATGGCACCGGCGACCACCATCGGCGCCGCAACCCCCGTCTCCCTGGAGGGCGGCGAGGTCGGCGACAAGATCGTGGAGAACGCCGCTGCGTACGCCGAGGCCATCGCCCTGGAACGTGGCCGCAACGTCGAGTTCGCGATCAGTGCCGTTCGTGACGGCAGCAGCATCACGGTGGACGAGGCCGTGGAGACCAATGTCGTCGACCTCGAGGCCCTTGACCTCGAGGCGCTGCTGGCCGCCATCGACGGCCGCGAGGTCGACCTCGGTGACGGCCGCATGGTGACGCTGCAGACCGCCGACGCTCGCATCGAGGCCTTCGACCTGTCCGGGGCGCGCAACCTCTTGCAGCGCCTGGCCGACCCGAACCTCGCCTTCATCTTCCTTTCGATCGCCACGCTCGCGATCATCTACGAGGTCGCCTCACCGGGCCTGGGCGCCGGCGGCGTCGTCGGTGTCGTGCTGATCATCCTCGCGATGTTCTCCCTGAGCGTCCTGCCCGTGAACTACGCCGGGGCGGCGTTGCTGGTGCTGGCCGCGATCCTGTTCATCATCGAACTGTTCATGCCCGGCGTCGGCGTGGCCGCAACCGGCGGCACGATCGCCCTGGTGCTGGGCGGGCTGTTCCTCTTCCAGCGACCGACCGGGATCGGGCTCGACCTTGCCGTCCTGCTGCCCACCGCGCTGGTGCTGTTGGTCGGCACCCTCGTCGCCGGTCGCCTTGCCCGACACTCGCTGCGGCGGGACGCCCAGGACGTGACGCACGAGCTGATTGGCCGCGAGAGCGTCATCGAGGTCCGCGGCGTCCTGCCTCGACTGAAGATCGACGGGACCTACTGGGCCGTCCAGTCCGACGCCGAACTGACCGACGGCCTGCCCGTACGGATCGCGGCCTTCGACGGCCTCACGCTGGTCGTCGAACCAGTGGCCTCGCAACACCCAACCACCTGAACAACAAGACCCTGGAGACAATTCGTGGACGGCATCATCATCGGCGTCGGCATGGCCCTCGTCGTGATCGTCGGACTGGCCGCAGCCGGCATCCGCATCGTGAACGAGTACGAGCGAGGCGTCATCTTCCGCCTCGGTCGTGTCATGGGCGCCAAGGGCCCGGGCCTGTTCTTCATCATCCCCGTCATCGACAAGATGGTGAAGGTGAACCTGCAGACCATCACGATGGACATCCCTCCGCAGGACGTCATCACCAAGGACAACGTGACGGTCCGCGTGAACGCGGTGACGTACTTCAACGTCGTCGACCCGATCCACGCCGTCGTGAACATCCAGAACTACCTCTTCGCGACCTCGCAGGTGGCCCAGACAACCCTGCGCTCGATCCTCGGCCAGGTCGAGCTCGACGAACTCCTGACGGAGCGCGACGACATCAACGACCGCCTCCAACGGATCATCGACGAGCTCACCAACCCCTGGGGGATCAAGGTCACGCTGGTCGAGGTCAAGGACGTCGAACTCCCGGAGTCGATGCGCCGCGCGATGGCCAAGCAGGCCGAGGCAGAGCGTGAGCGTCGCGCCAAGGTCATCCACGCACAGGGTGAGTTCGAGGCATCGATCAAGCTCAGCGAGGCGGCCAAGGTCATGGCGGAGGCGCCGGGCGCGATGCAGCTGCGCACCCTGTCGACGATGGCCGAGGTCAGCGCAGAGAAGAACTCGACGCTGATCTTCCCGCTGCCGATCGAACTGCTTCGCTTCTTCGAGTCCGCGGCGCAGGCCGCCGAGGCCACGGTCAAGAAGAACGCCACCTGACTTCTCCTGGAACGAACCCGACTGGCAGGCCCGCGGGCCTGCCAGTCGGCGTGTTGGCCCTCGCCGTCGTCGCGGGGGCTCTGCTGGTCGTGCCACTGGTGGCCATCGGCGTCGAGGGCGGCTTCGCGGCCCTGCCCCGCGCCGTCCGCGACCCTTTCGTCCTCGCGGCCCTGCGACTGACAGTCGTCACCTCGGCGATCGCCACGGCGATCGCACTGGTCCTCGGGACCGCCCTGGCGCTGGTCGCCGAACGTCGGGGCGGATGGGCCGCGACCCTCGCGGGACTCGCCGGCGAGGTGACGCTGGTCGTTCCCCCCGTCGTCCTGGGCCTCGGCCTGTTGGCGACCTTCGGACGCAACGGTCTGCTCGGCGGGTTCGTCGACGCCGCCAACTTCCGCATCACCTTCACCTCGACGGCGGTGGTCCTCGCACAGGTCCTTGCGGCGATGCCGTTGGCCGTCGTGGCCATCCGGTCCGGGCTGCGCACCCTGGACCCGACGCCGGAGCGCGTTGCCGCCGTCCACGGCGCAAGCCCCTGGCAGCAACTGCGCCTTGCCGTACTGCCGGCGATGCGTGGGCCCGTGCTCCTGGGCGGGGCGCTGGCGTGGGGACGCGCCGCCGGCGAGTTCGGCGCGACCCTCACGTTCGCGGGCTCGCTGCCCGGCCGGACGCAGACCCTGCCCTTGGCCGTGCACGCCGGGCTCCCCATCGACCCTGACCTCGCCGCTGCCGCCGCGCTGGTCCAGGTCAGCCTTGCCATCCTGACCCTGGTCATCGCCCGCCGGTTGGGCACGGCCGTCGGGATGGGCCGATGATGCTGCTCCAGGCACAGGCGACCGCCCGGGTCGGCAACCGCTCCCTCGACATCGACCTGGCCGTCGACGCTGGCGAGGTGGTGGCGCTGGTCGGCCCCAACGGCTCCGGCAAGTCCTCGACCGTCGAGGTCCTGACCGGCCTGCGGGCAGCGACCACGGGCGACATCCGGCGCGCCCC
>CBDTZE010000266.1:0-3678 GCA_965364815.1 uncultured Nitriliruptoria bacterium
GACGATCATCGCCCAGGCGTTGGTGGCGAGGTCAGGTCCGGCGGTGATGCCCACCAGCCCGGCCAGCGCGCCGTTGCCGATCATGGCCGGGTCAGGCTTGCCCGCCGTCAGCCAGTTGACCGCTGCTGCGGCCAGGGCGCCGAAGGAGCCGGCGATGGTGGTGTTCAGCAGGACGGTGCCGATGGTCTCGGCCTGGCCGAAGGCCGCGAGCGTCGAGCCACCGTTGAAGCCGAACCAGCCGAAGAAGAGGACGATGACGCCGAAGATGGCGAACGGGATGTTGTGACCCGGGAGGGCGCGCGGCGTGCCGTCCTTGGCGTACTTGCCGATGCGAGGTCCGAGGATCCAGACGGTCACGAGCGCTGCCGTGCCACCGGTCATGTGCACCAGCGTCGAGCCGGCGAAGTCGTAGAAGCCGAGCTCCGAGAGCCAGCCACCACCCCACTGCCAGTGCGAGACGATCGGGTAGATCACGGCCGTGAGCGCCACGGCGATCACGATGTAGGCCTTGAACTCGATGCGCTCAGCGACGGCGCCGGAGACGATCGTGGCGGCCGTCGCGGCGAAGACGAGCTGGAAGACGGCGCCCGTGCCGCCCAGTCCCCCACCGGGGAACAGTGAGGCGGGATCGAAGAAGCCGGACGTGCCGAGGAAGCCACCCGCGTCGGTGCCGTACGCCAGCGCGGCGCCGAAGGCCCAGTAGAACGCGCCACCGATCGCGACGGTGATCATGTTCTTGGCGACGATGTTGCCGGCGTTCTTGGCGCGGGTCAGCCCCGCCTCCAACATGCCGAAGCCCAGGTGCATCAACAGCACGAGGGCGGCCGCCAGGGCCACCCAGACGGTGTCGATCGCGAGGACGAGTTGGTCGAAGTCTGCAGCGGTCATGCCATGTCCCATTTTCCGTCCGGGTGTCGGTCCCGGGCGCAATGAGCATGGTCCCGTGGTCACGTTTCCCGTCCATGCCCCCTTTGTTTCAAACATGTTGCAGGTCCAGAAAACGCCCGCAGGCCCCCGAGGGGGCCTGCGGGTCGAACGACGACCGGCCGTCCGACAAGCGGTCGGCCGCCGTCAGCGGGTCACTCCGTCGCCGGAGCGGGAGTCCGGACGGGGGCGCCCGCCGCGGTCGGCAACGCTGCCGACATCGCGATTGAGGTGCTGCTGGTGGCGATCGGGTAGCCAGCCACACCGTGCTCGTGGATGTCCAGGCCCTCGACCTCGACCTCCGGGGAGACCCGGATGCCGACGGTCACCTTGAGCGCGAGGAACAACGCGCCGGTCGTGGTCGACACGAACGCGATGATCGCGATGACGCCGATGGCCTGCGTGCCCAGCGAGATGCCGGCGTCCGCTGCCCCTGGGTAGAACGGGACGGCCAGCGTGCCGATGATGCCGCAGACACCGTGCACGGAGATCGCACCGACCGGGTCGTCGATCTTGATGCGGTCGAACATCATGACCGAGCCGACGACGACGGCGCCGCAGAGGCCACCGACCAGGACAGCGGAAGCACCGGAAGCGAAGTCCGGGCCAGCGGTCACGCCGACGAGCCCAGCGAGCACACCGTTGCCGACCATGGCCGGGTCGGGCTTCTTGGCGACGGCCCAGATGACCGCACCGGAGGCGAGGCCACCGGCACCAGCGGCGAGGCAGGTCGTCATGAGGATGTGGCCGATGGCTGCGCCCTGGCCGGTCGCCCCGAGCGTGGAGCCACCGTTGAAGCCGAACCAGCCGAACCAGAGAACGAAGACACCGAAGCCCACGAACGGGATGCTGTGACCGGGGATGGCGCGCGGCGTGCCGTCCTTGGCGTACTTGCCAAGACGTGGTCCGAGGATCATGGCACCCATGAGGCCGGCGACACCACCGGTGAGGTGGACGAGCGAGGAGCCCGCGAAGTCGTAGTAGCCCATGTCGAAGAGCCAGGCGCCCTCTCCGTACCACTGCCAGTGCGACACGATCGGGTAGATGACGGCGGTGATGGCCAGTGACATCACGAGGTAGCCACCGAACTTCATGCGCTCGGCGACGGCACCCGAGACGATCGTGGCGGCCGTTGCCGCGAAGACCATCTGGAACACGAACTGGACCCCGTCACCGAGGACCTCGTCCCCGGCGAAGAAGCCGGAGGTGCCGATGAAGCCACCTGCGGTGGCGCCGTAGGCGAGAGCGGCGCCGATTGCCCAGTAGAAGACGGAACCGATGGCCATGTCGGCGAGGTTCTTGGCAATGATGTTGCCGACGTTCTTGGCCCGGACGAGCCCGGCCTCGACGAGCGCGAAGCCCATCTGCATCAGAAACACCATGGCTGCCGCCACGGCAACCCAGACGACGTCCAGGTCGTAGGCGAGTTCTTCGATGGTCATGTCCATCCTTCTTGTCGGAACGGACCCGGCGCGGTCGGATGCTGCGGTCGTGCGGGAGTCGCCGGGTGCAGGTGCCATGGTTCGGCGGCGCCGTTGCCGCTCGGTCAGTGCGGTGTTTCGGTCGCGTGACGTCTGGCAGGCGTCGGTAAATTCCGTGTTGCGGCGATTGCCGTGTCTCCCACGTCCGAAGGTCCCTCGTGCGCATCGCCATGGCCCAGCTCAACCCGACCGTCGGCGACATCACGGGGAACGTGGACGCCATCCTCGACGCCTGGCACCGCGCGGCGAAGGACGGCGCGGACCTCGTGGTGTTCACCGAACTGGCCGTCACGGGCTACCCGCCCGAGGACCTGCTGCTCTCCCCCTCCTTCCTCGCAGCCTCAGGCGCAGGACGGCGACGGCTTGCCGCCGAGGGGCCGGCGGGCTGCGCGGCCGCCATCGGCTGCCTGGGCCTGGACACCGACGATCCCGAGATCACCGAGTGGGACGTCGCCCGCGAGGCCCAGCCGCTGCGCAACCGCTGCCTGCTCTTCCTCGACGGCGAGATCGTCGGCACCTACGACAAGTGGCGGCTGCCGAACTTCGGCGTCTTCGACGAGGCGCGCTACTTCGTCCCCGGCGACGACCCGGTCGTCATCGAGGTCGCGGGCGTGCGCGTCGGACTGACGGTCTGCGAAGACCTCTGGACCGAGGGCGGGGCGCTGGGAGCAGCCGGCGACGCCGGTGCACAGGTCATCGTCAACATCAACGCCTCACCGTTCCACCGCGCCAAGCGTGCGCGCCGGGAGCGCTGGGTCCGCCACCACGCGGCGGCGACCGGGGCGACCGTCGTCTACGTGAACCAGGTCGGCGGCCAGGACGACGTGGTCTTCGACGGCGACTCCATGACGATCACGCCCGACGGGACGGTCGTCGCTCGCGGGGCGCAGTTCGCCGCCGATCTGGTGGTCTTCGACCTCGACGTCGACGCCCCCGATGGCGGCCACACGGGCGAGCCGATCGGGGCGCCCCGCCTCGACGAGATCGGCGAGGTGTACGAAGCCCTCGTGCTCGGCACCCGTGACTACCTGGCGAAGAACGGTTTCTCGACGGCGCTGCTTGGCCTGTCCGGCGGGATCGATTCCGCCCTGACCTGCGCCATCGCTGCAGATGCCATCGGGGCAGCCAACGTGACGGGCGTGCTCATGCCGTCACCCTGGTCCAGCGACCACTCCCTCGCCGACGCCGAGGCCCTGGCGGTGGACCTCGGATGCCAGCACCTGACGATCCCGATCAAGCCGGCGATGGACGCCTTCGACCAGATGCTGGCGCC
>CBDTZE010000267.1:0-3652 GCA_965364815.1 uncultured Nitriliruptoria bacterium
GCCGTCGTCGCCGCAGGCGGTCAGGGCGAGGGCCCCCGCAGCAAGGGCGGCGACCAGGGTGCGAGACGTGCGGGTCAGGGAAGTGCGCATGGAGATGCTCTCCGTGATGGTGGGTGGGTTCGCCGGTAGGACGACGGCCCACCCGGCAAGGTTTCACCGAGGTTCGGACAACATCCACCGGCCGTTGACTGGACCGGTCAGCGCCCCATGCCTGCCGTGGCCCGCAGGTCGCCGACGACCTCGGCGAAGGCACCGACGAAACGATCGGCGTCGTCGGTCGTGACGCCGGAGTCGAACGACAACCGCACGTGGCCGTGGGTCAGCGCGCCCATGGCCACGAGCACGTGGCTGGGTTCGCCGGATGTCTGGGCACACGATGATCCCGAGTGGACCGCGAAGCCGCGACGGTCGAGTTCTCGCAGCAGTGCCTCGGCGTCCACGTAGAGCGCGCTGACGGCGACGATGCCGGGGTGGGCATCCGCCAGGGGACCGTGGACGGCGAGGTCCTCGACGGCTGCAGGCAGCGAGGCCCGCAGGTGGCGGCGCACGACCTCGCGGTTGGACCGTTCGGTGTCGAGGTTCGCGACGGCAACGGTCAGCGCGACCGCTGCTGCGGCAACGGAGGGGACGTCCAGCAGTCCGGCGCGGCGGCGGCGTTGGCGGTCGTCGCCCTCCAGCAGCGCCCCGACCCGGCCACGCTCACCGAGCGCCAGGAACCCGACACCGGCAGGCCCGCCGAACTTCGCCGACGAGGCCGACAGCAGGTCGGCGCCCAACTGACTGACGGTGAGTCCGAGTTGCCCGACGGCCTGGCAGGCGTCGACATGGACCAGCGCCCCGACCTCGCGAGCGGCGGCGGCAACCTCATGCGTGGGCTGCAGCGCCCCGACCTCGTGGTTGGCCCACTGCAGGTGCACGGCGAGGGTGTCGGGGCGAAGCCTCGCACGGACTTCGTCGGGGTCGACCAGTCCCGCCCCGTCCACGCCGACGACGTCGAGATCGAACCCGTGGTCGTCGCGGAGCCGCTCGCAGGCTCGCAACACCGCAGAGTGCTCCACGGCGGAGGTGATGACGTGACGCCGGGTCCCACCACGCAGGACGTCGGCACGAGCCGTTCCCAACACCGCGAGGTGGATCGACTCGGTCCCGCCGCTGGTCCACACGACGTCATCCGGGCGGACACCCATGGGCGTCGCCACGGCCCCGGTGGCCTGGGCCAGCAGCGCCGCCGCAGCACGTCCCTCGGCGTGGGTGCGCAACGGGTCGCCCGAGGCCCCCCCCGACGCATCGACCCAGGCCTGGCGGGCCTCGGGTCGCAGCGGCCAGCGCGAGGCGACATCGAGGTCGAGGCGGGGGAGCGGGGTCGTCATGAGGGCGAGGCTACGGCCTGGCGCGGGGACGAGGAAGGTGGCCGTCCGCGGCCCCGGGCAGCAACCGGACGCACCTCCGTGCCCTGCTCGTTGACCACATCCGGCCAGCGGCCGGAAGTGCCCCGAATTCGGGCAGGAACGTGCGGCACCTTCTGCCGAACCACCAGTCATGACCCCTTGGTCTGGTCGCCGGTCCACGTCCGGCTCACCGACCGTTCCGTCCCCCGAACCCCTCATGGAGTCCCCGTGCAACCGTCCGCCACCACGGCTCGCCGCCTGCTGACCGCAGCGCTGCCGCTGACCCTGCTGCTCGCCAGCGCCCCGACCGCCCAGGCCGCGGAGCCGGTGCTGGTCCGCCACCTCGTCGTCCTCGCCGACGGCCTCAACGCCGAGACCGTCGCTGCTGAGCTGCTCGGTCCGCTCGACCTCGTCGCCGACACGACCTGGCAGCACGCGCTCGACGGCTTCTCCGTCACCGCGCCTGCTGGGTCGCTGACATCCCTCGACGACGACACTCGCGTCACGTCCGTCGAGCAGGCCATCACCGTGTCGACGACGGCCCAGTCGACTCCGACGGGTGTGGCTCGCATCGACACCCACCTGCAGCCTGCGGCCGGCATCGGCACGGGCAACCTGGTCGACGTCGACGTCGCCGTGATCGACACCGGCATCGATGACCACGCCGACCTCAACCTGGTCAGCCACTTCGACTGCGTGTCGGCCCTCTTCTCCTCGGGTTGCAAGGCTGGTGGTGCTGACGGCCACGGCCACGGCACCCACGTCGCCGGCACGATCGGGGCGCTGGACAACGGCATCAACGTCGTGGGCGTCGCGCCCGGCGCTCGCATGCACGGCTACAAGGTGCTCAACGACATCCTCGGTTCGGGGTCGTCGGCGGACATCATCGACGCGATCGACCACGTCACCGGCCGCGGTGACATCGAGGTCATCAACATGTCGCTGGGTGGCTCCGGCTCCTCCAGCGCAACCAACGCCGCCATCGCCGGCGCAACCAACGCTGGTGTGGTCGTCGTCGTCGCCGCGGGCAACGACACCGCGAACGCGTCCGGCTACACCCCGGCGAACTCGCCCAACGCGATCACGGTCTCCGCGATCACGGACACCGACGGTGCCCCCGGCGGCAACGGCGGCTCGTGCTCCGGTGCCGACGACTCGCTGGCCAGTTACTCCAACTACGGCGACATCATCGACATCGCTGCCCCGGGTTCGTGCATCACCTCGCTGAAGCCCGGCGGCGGCACGACCTCGATGAGTGGCACCTCGATGGCGTCGCCGCACGTCGCCGGCGCCGCAGCCCTCTACGTCGCGGCCTTCGGGACGGCGAACTCCGCCAACCGTTGGACCGAGGTCCTCACGGGGCTGACCACGACCTGGGGCACGCCGCAGGACGGTCCGTGTGGTTACGCCACCACCCGCAATGCCGACCCGCTCCTGCACCTCACTGGCTGTGGTGACGCGGGCAACCCGCCGAGCAACACCGCCCCGACCGCCACAGTGACGGCACCGGCCGACGGCACGCAGATCGAACTCGGTGACGCCGCCACGTTCACCGGCCAGGCCGACGACGCCGAGGACGGTGACCTGTCCCCGACGATCGTCTGGACCTCCAGCCTCGACGGCTCGCTCGGCTCTGGCGCATCGGTGACCGCAACCCTCTCCGAGGGGCAGCACCTCGTCACCGCCAGCGTCACCGACGCCAATGGCGCAACCGCGACGGACACCGTGACGGTCACCGTCGTGGACGGCACCCCGCCGCCCCCGCCGGCTGACGACGTCGTCTCCGTGGTCGACGTCTCCTGGGCCGACGGCACGTACGTGTTCGGCGGCGGTCGCTGGGCCGACGTCACGTTGGAACTCGACGACCAGGACGGCAACGCGGTCCGGGGTGCGATCTCCGTGACGATCCTCGTCGACGGCCAGGAGTACGCCACCCACACGGGCACGACGAACTCCAGCGGCACGATCACGTTCGCGAACGACCAGGTCCCCAACGGCGAGTTCAGCGCCGTCGTCACCGACGTGACCGCGTCCGGCTTCGACTGGGACGGACAGACTCCGACCAACACCCACCAGGTCGGCGGTTCCAGCGGGTGGCTCTTCGGCTGATCCGGCTCCCACGGACGCAACCCGGCAAACCCTGCGGGAACCAACGACGCCCCGACCGGTCACCGGTCGGGGCGTCGTCCGTGTTCGTCGCGGTCAGCCGACCAGGTCAGCCAGGACAGCGCGCAGTTCGTCGGGCGCGGGCTCGTCGAACTGGT
>CBDTZE010000268.1:0-3648 GCA_965364815.1 uncultured Nitriliruptoria bacterium
GTCAGGCGGGGACGATGGGGAGCAGGGCCGGCAGGCGTTGGTCATCGGGGAGGAGTTCGGCGGGCCAACGCTTGCGGGACTTCTTGGACAGGGCCGACAGGAGCTTCATCGCCACCGCGTCCTCCTCGGCCGGGCGGACCTCGACGAGGCCCTCGTCGATGACGGCCTTCATCCACTCCTCACCCCGCTCGGTGCGGATGATCGTGAGCGTCCAGTTGTCGTCTGCGCCGATGCCGCCGGTCGCGATGTCGGCATGCTCGGCAGCAAAGTCGGGGCAGGACTTGCAGCCCTCACGCGTGTAGGGGTGGAAGTCCTTGAGCGGGAGTTCGTGGTAGCTCCCGTCGCGGAGCCAGACCATGTAGCGGCCCTTGATGTTGACCTTGACGACGTCGTCGATCGCGATGCCGTTCTCCGCCAGCACGATCTTCTGGCCCTCGTACGTGAAGGTCTTGGAGCACAGCAGCCCGATCGTCAGGGCGATCTTGCGCTTGTACTTGTTGACGCCGTACGCCTCGACCGTGCCGTTGATGGAGGCCTGGCAGGACATGCCGACCAGGGCGACCTGCTTGAGCTTCTTCTCCTCGGCCTCCTTCATCGCGAGCGGGTTCGCCGAGTACGTGTAACGCGACCCGGCCGTACGAAGCACGCCCTCGCGGTCGGTCACCAGCCCGGGCTCGGAGTCGAAGGGGCCGCGCTTGTCGACGATCTCGCTGACCAGCGCCCCGTCGATCTTCTCGTTCTCGAAGCCCCAGATCAGCAGCGTGGAGACCAGGCCGCCGTCCTGGCCGGCCTCGTGGATGGCCTTGTCCGTCGCGCGGGTGAGCAGCAGCGACCGGTACTGGCCGGCCACCTCGTCGGCGGTGCGTTCACGGCCGAACAGGGCCTGGTCGAGGTCGGACTCCCAGGATCGGAAGCGCGGGCACGCACGGGTGCAGATGTCGCAGCCGCGGTCACCGATGACGCACTGGTCGGTGGCCATGTGCTCCCCCTGCTGGAAGGGGTAGTACTCGTCGGTGTAGCCCAGGACATCCGTGGGGCAGGCCATCACGCAGGCGGCACAGCCGGTGCAGAGCCCGGTGTCGACGACCTCGCGGTAGAGCTCTCGCCAGTGCACGTCACCCATGGTCATTGCCCTCATCGCCGGCAGGTCGATGATGCTAGACGGTGACGATGTGCGTCCCGGGTCCCGTTTCTTCCAGCAGCGCTGTCATGTCCGAGGGATCGGAGGTGACCAGGTACGCGGCTCGTGTCCGGACGGCGGCCTCGGCAACGACGGCGTCAACCGCTGACCCGGCCGTTGACTGGCGGAGCCTGGCCGCGGCGCGGGTTCGCTCCAGGGGCAGGAGTTCATCCACGTCGACCTGCTTCAGGATGCGGTTGATGGGTGCGTCGCGGTCCTCGCCGGTCAGGGCCTCGACGGTCACGATGGACGGCACGAGCACACGCCCCGCGCCGCGCCTGCGCAAGACCTCCATGACCGCGAGCACCTCCGGTGGCGGCCGTCGTCGGGCCCACGCCTGCAGCCCTGCACCGTCGAGGACGACCGTCACGCTCACGGGGTGGCCAGACCCGCAGCCTTGGCCATTGCCGCGATGTCGACTTCCGACGGCCGCGCGTCCGGGTGCTCCGCATAGATCGCATCGAGGCGCATCCCGACCACCACGGCCTGGAGGGCATCCTCCAGAGCGTGCGTCGTCGCCTCGGAGACGCTCTCGATCACTCCGTGGTCTGCCAGCATCCGGAACGCGTCAGCCAACGGCCCCGGCAGGGTCACCGAGACCGGTCGCGTCGGCGCCCCCTTGCGCGCTTGCGCCAGCGCATCCGCCAAGTCATCGAGCAAGGAGTCGCCCATGGTCCGCCAGTCATCGGAGGCTCGATCATCGTATGAAGCATACGATGATCGAGCGACCAGCCGTCGTGGTGACACGCCCCCTGGCAGGTCAGGCGTCACCATCGAGGGCGGTGACGCGTCCCGGGGAGGCCCAGCGGGACGTTGTTGACGACCTCGCAGTCGCAGTGTCCTCCCAACTGGTCCACCGCTTCGACGACGCCGTCCTCGTGCAGTCCCAGCCGATGAGCCACCTGTCGCGTGAGCTCGAGTGTCTTGTCGCAGCCGTGCTCCCGCACGGCGTGACCGACCCCGTCGAGGAGCGAGGACCACATGGGGGCAACCTGGGTTGGGTCGAACGGGGGAAGGTCCTGGCCGCGGACTCGTTCACGGCAGGACGGACAGAGGATCCAGGTCCCGTGAGCGCCCGAGCCCCTCAGGGACCCGGCGGCGCCCCGTGGCAACCACTCGCCTTGGCCCGGGGAGGAGCGGGATGACTGCAGGGCGACGAACGCGTCGTCGCAGACGTCGCAGGTGCGCTCCACCGGCAGGGGGCCCGCGAGCGATCGCAACTCCGAGGGACGCAACGACGCCGCGCGCGCGAGCTGTCCCACGGCGATGTCGGGCAGGCCCCAGTAGAGCGCGTGGGCGATCGCCGCGTCCGTCGGGACGTCGCGCAGGCGTTCGGTCAGGTGCTCGAGGAGCGCCTGCTTCCGGATCTTCACTTCGGCGCGTGCCCGGCGCACCTGGTCCTTGGCCTCGTCGACGGGGCGGGTGAGGTCGGCAAGTTCGGCTTCGAGGTCGGCTGCTGGTGCTGGTGGTTGTGACATGGCTGGGTCCACAGGTCGGTGGACGAAGCGCACCTTGCGTCGCCAGCGACGGCAGGACCGATGTGCTGCCCTGTGGACAACGCGGTCAGTGACGACGAACGCGCGCATCGCCCCGGCCCAGCCTCAGCTCAGCGCGACGCGCTGGTCGCCTTGGGTCATGTGGTGCTTGCGTCCGGCGGCCCGGTCGAACAGCGCCTCGTGGGCGTCGCGGCTGAAGGTGTCGTCGCGGACGGGGTACTGGCGGATCCAGTCGACCAGCATGTCGAGGTTGGCGTCCTGGGCCTCGCGGCTCTCGTACTTGTGGGGCTCCCACGGCCGGGCTCGGGCGTTGGCCACGCAGGCCTCGACGGAGAGGTCCAGGAAGATCACGTCCGTGGCGTCCGGCACCACCAGGTCCAGCAGGTCCGCGTAGCAGCCCTCGATCACCCAGGTCGGGTTCGCGGCGACGAAGGTCTCGATGTCGGCGGTCGACGCGGCAAGCTCCCGCCGTGTCGGGGGGAGGCCGGGCTCCCAGGCAAGAGTGTCCAGGTCGAGGTGGGGCAGTCCCAGCGATCGGGCCCGTGTGGACTTGCCCGACCCGGAGTTGCCGAAGATCACGACGCGACTCACGCTGCCCCCGTGCCAGGCGAGGTCGACCGTGCCGTCTTCCATGACCACCACAGCAGTGGCAGTTGCAGCGGAAGGCGCAGCCACAGCAGTGCCCGGGCTGCGCCGTCGCTGACCTCGGCACCGCCTGGCATCGCCCCGTCGACCGCCATCTGGATGTTCGCCGGGAAGACGCCGAGGAACGTGGCGAACGCGGCCCAGCCGCCGATGTGGGCTGTCTGGCGGTTGGCCAACAGCAGGGCGCTGCCGCCCTCGGCTGCGGTGGCGAGCCAGTTCACAACCTCGGGGTCGCCCGGGATCCACCCAGGGATCATCTCGACGAACGGCTCCGGCTGGACGACGTGCAGGACGGCCATGCCGCCCAGGAGCGTCGCAAGTCCGAGG
>CBDTZE010000269.1:0-3640 GCA_965364815.1 uncultured Nitriliruptoria bacterium
GGGCGTCGCGCTGGGCGTTGGTGTCGGCGTGGGGCTGGGTGTGGGGGTCGCGCTGGGTGTCGGCTTGGCGGTGGGGGTCGCGCTCGGCGTGGGCGTGGGCGTTGGGGTCGGCGTTGGGGTGGGCGTGGGCGTCGGTGACGCGGCCGGTTCGTTGTCCTCGATCCGCACCGTGGCGGGACCGCGGGTGGAGCTGATGCCGCCCGTGGGCTTGGACAGTTCGACCGTGAACGTCTCGGTGTCCTCGACCATCATGTCGTCGAGGATCGTGATTCGGATGTCGGCGGTCCGACTGTCCCCGCTGACGAACGTGAGCTGGCCGCTGGCCGCAGTGAAGTCGCTGCCGGCCATGGCTGAACCCGCGACCGTGCGCCAGTCCACGGTGCCGTTGCACCCTTGCTGGCGGCCCTGGAGCTCCACGGTCAGCATGGCCTGGCCGCTGCCCTCGCCGACCGTGACGGTCTGGCTGATGAACCCGGCGACGTGGCAGGCGGCGGCCGCCGGGCCGACGGCGAAGCCGCCGATCAACCCCGACGTCAGGACGGCGACGGCACCCGCAGCGAGGTGGCGGTGATGAAGACGCATGACGGTTCCCGAGTCGGTTCGTCCAGTGGACGACGTGGGATCGGAGCCGTCAAGCAACTGGCTCGAATCCGGCACGCCGGATCGCTGCGACGTCGGCCAGCAGCACGTCGGCGAGTTCTCGTCCCTCGCGCGTGACCGGCTGCAGCACGACGACCACGGCGTGTTCGGGGCCGAAGGCGTGCAGCACCTGCAACTCGCCGCGCTGGATCGCACCCGCCGCGTTGGCCGAGTAGACGACGGCGACGTCGACCTCGCCCGACGCGACCTTCGCCAGGACGGACCCCGCGGAGTCCTCGAGGGAAACGACGAGCGGTTCGATCCGTGTGAAGTCAGCCCCGAGGGCGGCGCGCGTCGCAGCGCCCAGCGGGACGCCCTCGCTGGCGATGACCCAGGTCACCTCTTGGTGCCCCAGGAGCGCCCCAAGGTCGCGCGGCAGGTCGGTGTCGGCCGCGGCGACGACGGACAGGGTCGTGGTGATCCAGGGGATGGGTGCGCCGAGTTCGGGGAACTCGTCCTGCAGTTGCGCCGCAAGGGTCTGGTCGGCGAGGACGAGCAGGTCCAGGCCGAGGCCGGCCGGTGTCTCGCTGCGCACTGCCGCGGCCAACTGCTGCGACCCGCCGAGGCTGACCGCGATCGGGCGGCTGTCCTCACTCATGCGGCCCTCCAGCAGCGGGCCTGCGCTGGATGCCGCGAGGACGGTCACGACCTCGCTGTCGGAGGGTCCGCAGGCGGCCGTGCCAAGGGCGAGCGCGGCGAGCGCGGCAGCCACCAGCCGCATCACCCCACGCGCCGAGACGTGAGCCATGCGCCACCGATGACCAGGGCGGTGCCGACGATGGCGATCGGGGCGACGGACTCGCGCAGGAAGATGACCCCGAGCAGGATCGCGACGACCGGCACGAAGTAGATGGCGATGGAGCCGCGCGGGGCGCCGGCTCGGCCGATGAGCGTCGTCATCATGACGAAGGCAACGGCCGTCCCCAGCAGACCCAGCGGCAGCATCGCCAGCACGGATCGCCCGGTCAGCGTGGACCCGGGGAGTGACCAGAGTCCGAACGGGACGATCACCAGGAGCCCGGCGAGTTGGGCTCGCAGCAGGACGGGAAGCGCCCCATGGCGTTGTTGCAGGGGGACCGCAAGGTTGGTCGACAGGCCATAGAGGAAGACGGCCAGCAGGACCAGGCCCGTGCCCAGGGCCGTGGCGCTGGAGCCCTGCAGTCCTGGCCACGAGATGGCGACGATCCCGGCGAAGCCGATCGCGAGCCCGATCATCTGGCGGCGTCCGGGCAGGGTGCCCAACAGGATCGTGGCCCACAGCGCGGAGGTCAGGGGGACGCCACCGTTGACCATCCCGGCGACCGAGGAGGAGATCCACTGCTGGGCGATGGGGAACAACGACAGCGGGATCCCGATCCAGACGATGCCCAGCAGGAAGATCCGGGGAAGGTCCTCACGGGGAAGGGGTTTGCGTGCCGCGGGGAAGCAGGCCAGTGCGCTGGCGCCCAGCAGCACCCGGCCCATGACCACGACCCCGGGACGCAGCGTCTCGAGCGCGATCTCCATGAGCAGGAAGGAGGATCCCCAGATCAGGGCGATGCCCGCAAGCAGGCCCCACTCCTGGGCCCCGAAGGCGTCGTCGGAGCTTCCGGCCCCAGCTTCGAGGAGTCGGCGTCGTGGCGCGATGGGTGGTGTGGCAGCCATGCGGCCTCCGAGTCCTGTCGGCACGACGATAGAGCGCTGGGCTGGCTTCCAGCGATCCAGTCGAGAGGCACTGGAGGCCACCGTCGGGGCGTAGGGTCACCGCCCTGTCAGCCAGTCGCAGGGAGCACCGTGAAGGTCCGACGCACGATCACGCTTGCCGTGGGTGCCGCACTTGGTGCGTCCGGGATGTACCTGCTCGATCCGGAGCATGGGTCGCAGCGACGACGCGACACCGCGCGGCAGGCCTGGGAGCGTGCCCGGGACGGGGCGCGCACGGAACCGGCCGAGGCCGCAGCTCGTGTGCGCACCCTCGCCGACCGAGCCCGTGACGGCTTCGCGACCGGCCGGGACGCCTCTCGCTGAGGTGCGCGCAGACCGCTTGCGAAAGTGAGCGTGGCCCGCACGAGAGCGACAGCCGGGCGTGGCCTGTCATGGAAGACAGTGGATAACGCTGACTTGGCAGTAAATACGCGCGCTGTGCCACCCAGATCCGGCCGTTTGCCGTCGGAAATGACCGACTTTGGGGGGACCGCGGTCCCCAAGTGACCCGTTTGGCCCTTGCCGTTGGGGGGAACCCCTGCCACCGTTGCTTGCAGCAGTAAGCACCCCCGACGCCCACCGCGCCCTCCGCGGTCCCGCATCAGGTGGTGCCGGTCCCACCGGAGTCCGCACGAGGCGCCCCCCAGCCTCGGCTCCACGGCAACCCAGGAGGACCACACATGCTCTCTCTCCACGCCCTGCGCCTTCCCAGACCCCGTCGCCGCGTCATCGCGGCGATCACCGGTGTCGTGCTTGCCGGCGCCCTCTCGCTCGAGGCCGTCGCCGACGACACCCCGATCCACCCGGGCCCCGCCTCCATCCAGGTGACCGAGGACCGCGGTCCCGGACTCACCGCGTCCCAGCGCTTCGCCCAGTTCGAGGCCAAGTCCGCGCAGCTCGAGACGCAGCGTCTCGCCTTCCTCGATGCCGAACTGCGCGAGCTCGTCGCGTTCGTCGCACCCGAGGGCATCTCCCTGGAGCGCCGCGCGCTGTGGGGCCGGCTCGCCGACTGCGAGTCCGGTGACTGGTACTCCGGCAAGCCGGGCCAGGGCACACGCCGCTGGGACTACGGCCTGTCGTTCGACCACGGCGACATCTTCGAGGGTGGCCTCAACTTCCACCCCCGTACGTGGGACTCCTTCCGCGACGCGGACATGCCGTCCCACGCCGGCAAGGCCACCGACATCCAGCAGATGGTCGTCGGCGAGCGCGTCCTCGCAGAGCAGGGCTGGAAGGCCTGGCCGGTCTGCAGCCGCAAGCTCGGGCTGCGCTGAGCCCGTCGCGTCTAGTGTCAGGGGTCAACCCCTGACGCCAGGCT
>CBDTZE010000270.1:0-3632 GCA_965364815.1 uncultured Nitriliruptoria bacterium
CCCCGACGGGCCCGTCCGGTCGCCGGCGCCGTTGCCAGCTCCCCGCCGCGAGGATGCCCAGGCCGACGAGGGCGAGAGGGATCGGGCGGGCCCCGTCGGCACCGCGAAGGGCGGCCGCGATGGTCGCGAGCACCACCGCCAGCGTGGCCGTTGCCAACCAGCGCACGCCGTCGGCGACGGTCGGTGGGGTGGCCGTGACCTCGGTGGGCGGTGGCGCGTGGGGATCGCGGATCACGGTGCGACCTCGTCACGAGCGGGCGCCGGGCCGTGACGTCGGCCAGCGGTTCCCGGAAAAAGATTCGGTCCCGAATGACGGGGGGACATCCGGGACCGAAGCGATCCGAAGATCGCTGTGCGGAGGGTAACCGGTGGCGAGGCCGGGCGCAGCACCTCGTGAAGCACAATGTCCGAATTTTTCTCTTCTGCGCACGGTCGTGCCGCGCCCCGCGACCGCTGTGCGCTGTGGTGCCGCCGCCTCATGGCAGAATCGCGAGGACGAGGGCCAGCGCGGGCGCCAACTGGATGGTGACCTCACGGAGGCGGCCCCCGGCGGAGAGGTCGGATTCCAGCATCCAGGTGGAGAAGGTGGTGAAGCCGCCGAGCAACCCGAGACCGACGACCCGTCCCACCGACATCGGGGCGTCGCCGGTCAGCAGGACGGCCAGTGCGACCGCCCCCAGCACGTTGACTGAGCGCGTTCCCCACGGCTGATCGGGCCATCGTCTCCTGGCCACTTCGGACCACTCCACGCGGAGCAGGGACCCGACCCCGCCCGCGAGCGCGATGGTCAGCAGGAGGCCGGGATCGTCGGTCATGCGGCGGCGCCGATGGCGTGTCCCTCGCCGAGTCGACGCCCGGCATGGACCAGCGCCAACCCCAGCCCGATCGAACCGGCCGCCCACAGCAGGCCGAGGACCGGGGCGACGCGCAGCAGGTCGGCGACCTCGACGGCAAAGGTGGAGAACGTCGTCGTGGCCCCGAGAAGTCCCCCGGTGAGGGGTGCCCAGCGTGGGTCCCCGCGCCGCTCGCCGAGGCGCCCGGCGACCCAGCCCAGCACGGCGGCACCGAACAGGTTGGCCGCCAGCGTCCCGACGGGCAGGGCCGGGCCGAGGCTGCCCACGTGTGCGCTCGGGATCTCGGCGAAGAAGAGCCTGACGAGTGTCCCGACCGCGCCACCGGCGACCACCGCCAGGCGCGTGGCCGTCGTGGGACCACGGCGTCGCGTGCCGATCTCTGCCACACTGTTTCCCTCTGCCGCCCGTGGATCCTAGGCTGTGGACAATCACGGCAAGGCCCCCGCATGCCCGACCAAGGCTCTGAGCCCGCGCGCTCGGCCCGCTCTCTCGCGCCATCCTCCCCGGCGACGGACGGCGAAGGCGCGGTCGCGCGCGTCTACTCGTTCCTTGCCGCGGCCCTGGCGGGGGACCAGCGCCCCGACCCCGACGCCCTCGCAGCAGAGATCGCCCGCGTGTTCGACGTGCAGTCGCTCGCCGTCTTCTGCGACGACGGCGACGAGCTGCGGCCGGTCCTGAGTTTCGGTTTCTCGGGCGACCCCGTGGAGGCGCTGGGCCATGACCTGCTGGACCAGGCCTTCGGTGATGGCATGGCCGTGTTGGTCGATGCCGAGGAACCCCTGCGCACCCGCTTCGCCTGCCCCGCCCAGTTCGCCGGCCAACCCTGGGGCGTGGTTGCCGTCGGCTCGCCACTGCAGGACGCCATCAGCGCGGAGAAGGCCGGCCGTCTCGAGGACCTCGCGCAGGGGATCGCCGTGGTGCTCAACCCGCTCTCGCCCTACGAGGCCGGGACCGGCCCAGCCAAGGGGCGGCGGCTGCGGGTGGGCCTCGAATCCGTCATGCAGTTGGCCGCTGGCATCCCCCTCGACGCGTCGTTCCGCGTCGCGGCGAAGGCACTCGCAGACGCGATGGCCCGGGAGTTCGGTTGGCAGCGGGTCCTGGTGGCCTGCGAGCGGCCGGACCTGGGTGTGCTGCCAACGGCGGTCGCGGGCGAGGTCCACGCCAGTGGCGTGCAGGCGCCGGAACGACTCGTCACCAATCCCAAGCCCGGGCGGGCAGCCGTGCCGCCGGCGCCGTTCTTCGAGGGGTCGCGGTCGCAGTTGCTCATCGGTCTCGATCCGCCGGCTGGCTCGGTCGCGTCGGTGCTGGTGGTCGAGGACGTCCGGGTGGATGCCTTCGACGACCTCGACGAGCACGTTGCCCGCACGGTCGCCGCGATCGCCGGGCCGCTGCTGCAACGACTCGCTGCACGCGAGGTCGGCGAGCAGGAACAGCGGCAGACCGTGGCCTCCGACGAGCGCCAGCGCCGCCGCTTCACCTCGCTTGCCCACGAGCTGCGCACGCCCGTGACGGTGATGCTCGGGTACGCGGATCTCCTGGCCACGCCGGGGCGCGATTCTGACCAGCGCCAGGCGTACGCCTCGACACTTGCTCGACATGCTCGCTCGCTGGGTCGGATGGTCGACAACGCCCTCGTCGCCTGGCAGTTGGACGACGGCACCCTGGAGTTGTCCCAAGGAGCCGTGGACCTCCACGCCTGCTGTGACGACGTCGTCCAGCAACTCGGTGCGGAGGTCGACCTCTCCGAGGTCGGGAAGATCTTGGCGTCCGGTGACTCGTTCTGGTTGCCGAAGGTCGTCCAGGCCCTGTTGGAGAACGCCCGCCGCTACGTGCCGGATGCCGAGGTCCGGCTGTCGACGGACGTGCGAGGGCCGACGGTCCGCCTGGCCGTGCACGACAACGGCCCCGGGATCGAGGCGGCCGAACTCGTCCACATCTTCGATGCCTTCCACCGCGGAGAGGACGGCGGCACCGGACCGCATCGCGGTGTCGGTCTCGGCCTCACCGTCGCCCGCGCACTGGTTCGCGAGATGGGCGGCGACCTCGAGGTGGCGTCCGCGCAGGGCTACGGCACCACCTTCACCGTGACGCTGCCGCAGGCCTGATCAGGCCTGATCAGGCGGGGTCGTCGGGTCCCGACGTCGCGGCGGTCACTGGCCCGACCGGCGCGTGTCCCGGCGTGACCAGCCCGTGGTGCACGACGTCGTGGCGTTCGCCGGCCGTGCTCAGCAGTGCGGCGACGATCGCCGCCGCCGGCAGGGCCAGCAGCGCCCCGACGGCCCCCAGCAACGCCCCGCCCGCGAGCACGCTGACGAACGCCACGGCCGGATGCAGTTCCATGGTCGCCGCCGTGATGCGGGGCGCCACGAGGTAGTTCTCGATCTGCTGGTAGACGATGATGGCGGCCAGGACCCAGGCCGCGGAGACCGGGTCGTCCGCCAGGGCGATCACGACGGGCAGGGTGCCCGCGATGTACGTGCCGACGACGGGGATGAGGCTGGACAACAGGCCCACCCAGATGCCCAGGGCGGCCGGGTAGGGGATGCCGATCAGCGTGAAGGCGACGAAGTGGAACGCGGCACTGGCGAAGGCCGTCAGGACGCGGGAGTAGACGTAGCCACCGGTCTTGCCGATGGCGATCTCCCAGGTCCGCAGGAACTCGCGCTGGCGGTCAGCAGGCACGCGGCGCAGGAGCACCCGTCGCAGCTTGGGGCCATCGGCGACCAGGTAGAACGTCACCAGCGCGATCGTCAGCAGTTGCAGCAGCCCACCGAGGAC
>CBDTZE010000271.1:0-3614 GCA_965364815.1 uncultured Nitriliruptoria bacterium
GCGACGCGGTCCGTCGGATCGGCGAGGTCGGACCAACGCAGGCCGCGTGGGCGGTTGCCGTCGGCGTCGCGTCGGCGTCGTGCGACCAGGAACCAGATCCCCAGGGCGAGGGCAGCAAAGAGGGCCGGGCCGTGCACATCGGCGACCTCGTACATCGGGCTGCCGAGGTACTCGTCGGGTTGGGTGTTGACCACGCCGCCGAGGTCGTGGGCGAGGATGAGGAGGTCGTTCATGCGGCCACCTCCGTCGCCAGGACGGTGACCGTCGTCGGTGGTTCGTCGAGACGTCGAGCGACGCGCAGGATGGCAACGGGCAGGACGACGCGTGTCAGCAGGGCCACCGGTTCCAGGCCGCGATCGGCCAACGCCAACGCCAGACCCAGGTCGAGGATGGCGAGCCCGATCCAGCCCCGCTGGGTCCAGCGCAACGCCCGCGTCCGGAAGCGTTCGCCCCGACCGATGCCACGGCGCAGTCGCAACGTCCACACGAGACCGGCGAGGTTCAGGAGGGCCAGGGGCACCAGGTTCGGGGAGGCCGCCCCGAAGATCGCTGCCTCGACGGTGGCGGTGGCCACGACGGCTGCCTGCACGAGCAACAGTTGGCGGAGCAGGTGATCCATGGCGGGCCCTCGACGTTGGGAATTGCTCCCAGTGTGGGTGCTGCCGTCGAGGCCCACCATGGGGGATGACCCCCTGATCGTCTCAGGGGGCCTCGGGGTCCCGTCACCCTCGGGCGGGGCGTCCCTCGGCGGCATCCTCGGCGATCCGCTGGATGCGCTTGGCCCGGGTCTCGTCCCTGACCGCGCTCTTGACCCACCACAGCATCTGCTTGCGTGGCGAAGCGTTGAACCCGTCCCACGCTTCGCGAGCAGCAGGCACGGCGTCCAGTGCGAGCGCCAGGTCAGCGGGGACGATCAGGTCCTCCACGTCGTCGGCGATCGTCCACCACCCGTTGGCCTTGGCCATCTGCACGGCGCGCCAACCTGCGTCGGTCATCTGCCCGGCCGCATCCTGTTCGTTGACGCGTCGACGGTTGAGGCGTGACCAGGGCGACTTGGCCTTGCGGGGCGTGGACAGCTGCAGGCCGCGCTCGACATCGAGCTTGGCGTTGGTCGAGTCGATCCATCCCCAGCAGAGCAGCTCCTCGACGTACTCCGGATACGGGACGTAGGGGCGGCCGGTGGCCTTCTTCCACGACACGATCCACGCGCCGGGAACCTGGTCGTGGTTGGCCTCCATCCATGCCCGAAGATCAGCGCGAGTCTCTGGGTGGAAGACGACGTAGTCGAACCTCCACGTGTCGGGATGGTCGGAGGCAGTCGGCGGTACCGGCATGGAGGACCCTGGTCTTGGCGGTCACGGCCATGATGCCGGGACGAAGCTGGCTGCGCCGGGTCGAGGGGCGATCGGGGCCGCCCGCAGTCAGGTGGTGACCGGGTGACCCGACTGCGTCCAAGCGAGGATGCCGCCCTCGATGTCGGCAACGTCGGTGAAGCCGAGTTCGGTCATGATCTCCCTCGCCCCGGCGGAGCGGTTGCCCGAGCGGCAGTAGATGACGTACTGCGCGTCACGCGGGTACCCAGCGATCTGGTCCCGGAAGTCAGGCGCGTTGAAGTCGACCAGCACGGCTCCTTCGAGGTGGCTCTCTGCGAACTCAGCGGGGGTCCGGACGTCGATGAGCACGGGGCGAGGCTGAACGGCCAGCATCTCGGTGGCCTGCTCTGACGACACAACGCGAACCCCGGGGTCGACGGATGCGTCCGTCGACGTGTCCGCGGAACAGGCGCCGAGGAAGAGCGCGGTCATCGCCAGGAAGGCCACCAGCAGTCGCGGACGAGCGAAGCGGCTGCGGGTGGCGGCGGGGGAGGGCGTGGACATGGGGCGGGGCTCCTGGCGGGTGCGTGCAACCGGGTGGGCAACAGTCGGGGCTCGGTGCAACGCTCGTAATGTACGGACAATTCCACCACCGTTGGGCACCCGCGCGAAACCGTCGGATGCGCCGGTTTCGCGCAGGGTCCGGGGAGCGGACGGGGCGTACGGTCGCGGGCCACCCCTCCACGGAAGACCGCCCGATGGCCAACCGTCTCGCCGACGCCACCTCGCCCTACCTCGCGCAGCACGCCGACAACCCGGTGGACTGGTTCCCGTGGGGTCCGGAGGCCTTCGAGGAGGCGCAGCGTCGGGACGTGCCGATCTTCCTGAGCGTCGGGTACAGCAGTTGTCATTGGTGCCACGTGATGGCGCATGAGAGCTTCGAGGACCAGGAGGTCGCCGACGTCCTCAACGAACGCTTCGTGAACGTCAAGGTCGACCGCGAGGAACGCCCCGACGTCGACGCGGTCTACATGGACGCGGTCCAGGCGATGACGGGGCGCGGCGGCTGGCCGATGTCGGTCTTCCTCACGCCGGACAACCTGCAGCCGTTCTACGCCGGGACGTACTGGCCCAAGCTCAACCAGCCGGGCCACCCGGGCTTCCTGTCGATCGTCGACGCCATCCACGACGCGTGGGAGAGCCGTCGCGGGGAGGTCATCGAGTCCGCGGCAAGCATCACCGAACGACTCGTCACCCACAGCCGGACCGAGCAGGCGGACGCCGTCGACCCGGCGCAATTGGTGGACGGGGCGACCAGCACGGTCCTGCAGAACATGTGGGACCGCGAACTCGGCGGTTTCGGCAAGGCGCCCAAGTTCCCGCAGGCGATGACGATCGGGTTCCTGCTCGACCAGGCCGCCGCGACACTGGACCCGGCGGGCCCGGCCCTGGACTCGGCGATGCAGGCGCTGCACGCGATGGCCGACGGCGGCATCCACGACCAGGTCGGCGGCGGCTTCGCCCGCTACTCGACGGATGCGAAGTGGTTGGCACCTCACTTCGAGAAGATGCTCTACGACAACGGCCAACTGCTGACGCAGTACGCACGCGCGGCCTCGTTGACCGGTGACGCACGGCTGACCGAAGTCGCCGACATGACCGCGTCCTACCTCCTCAAGGAGATGCGCCACGATCTCGGCGGCTTCTTCTCCGCGACCGACGCGGACTCCGAAGGCGTCGAGGGCAAGTTCTTCACGTGGTCGCTCGACGAGTTGGTCGAGGTGCTGGACGCCGCCGGCCTCCCCGGCCAGAGCCTGGCCGAGTTCTGGGGCTGCGAACCGGGCGGCAACTGGGAGGGTGTGAACATCCTGCACCGGCACGCCCCGATGCCCGACGACCTGGCCGAGGCACACGACCGCGCCTGCGAGGTCCTCTACGCACACCGCGAGCACCGGATCCACCCTGGCCTGGACGACAAGGTCCTGACCAGCTGGAACGCGCTGGCCATCCAGGGCTTCGCGGTCGCCGGTCGCCTGCTGGGCCGCCCCGACTGGGTCGAGGTCGCCGCCAGCACCGTCGCCTTCCTGCGCGAGCACCTCGTGGTCGACGGGGCGCTGCACCACACCTGGAAGGACGGGCAGGCGACCGTGCCGGCCCTGCTGGAGGACATCGCCTTCCTCGCCGACGCACTGGTCGACCTCTACGAGGCAACCGGGGACGCCGCCCACCTGGCCTGGGCTCGCGAGCTGGTCGCCGACGCCCGTGCCCGCTTCCACGACGACGAGCACGGGGCGTTCTACG
>CBDTZE010000272.1:0-3614 GCA_965364815.1 uncultured Nitriliruptoria bacterium
TGATCAACATCACCTCGCCGTTCTTCCTTTCGTACGCCAAGGACCAGGTCTTCGTGATCGTGGTCGCGGTCGTCGTGGCGCTGGCCGTCGGCATCTTCTTCCGGATCCATCCCTTCGGCGTCGCCATGCGCGCCGTGGCTGATGGTCCCGAGGGCGCCCGTCTGCTTGGCATCAACGTCAATCGCGTGACGCTGGTCTCCTGGGCCGTCGGCGCCGGCATGGCCGCGCTGTCCGGTGTCCTG
Source organism: uncultured Nitriliruptoria bacterium (assembly GCA_965364815.1). Taxonomy (GTDB): domain Bacteria; phylum Actinomycetota; class Nitriliruptoria; order Nitriliruptorales; family Nitriliruptoraceae; genus CBDTZE01. Next base: position 243 of record CBDTZE010000272.1, read on the forward strand.
GTGACGCCGCTGCTGGCCACGCTCGACACCGTCTCGCTGGTCATCTTCACGATCCAGGCCCTGGCCGCAGCACTGGTCGGCCGGCTGAACTCGCTGCCCCTGACGTTTGCCGGCGGCATCGTCCTGGGCATGTCCCAGCCGGTCCTGGGTCGGCTGTTCAACCTCGGCGCCGGTGCTGAGGAGTTCGTCGCCCTGCTGTTCGTCCTCGGCGCGCTGCTGCTGCGCAAGAACACCGGGCGTGGCGACTCGGGCGGCGGTGGCCTGGCTCCCGTGGCCCTGCGTCCGATGCCGTCGGGCATCTCTGCGCGCGTCTCGCTGTTGGCCCTGCTGGTCGCTGGCATCGCCGTCCTGATCGCCGTTGATCCGCTGGGCATCGGCAGTCGGGACATCGCCGCGACCATGGCGTGGTCATTGGGTGTGCTGTCGCTGGTGTTGCTGGCCGGTGTGGCCGGCCAGGTGTCGCTGTGCCAGGGCGTCTTCATGGCGGTCGGCGGCTACGGAGCGGCCATCGCGCTGGACGCGGGCCTGCCGTTCATCGCTGCGCTGTTCGCCGGGGCGGCCATGGCAACCGTCGTCGCCGCCGTCATCGGCCTGCCGGCGCTTCGCCTTCGTGGCCTGGAGTTGGCGATCCTGACGCTGTCGCTCGCCTTCGCGGCCGATCGGTACTTCTTCAAGACGTTCAAGCCCCTGATCGGCCCGGACACCACCCGGTCCTTCCCGCGCCCCGAGTACGCGGCCACGTTGGTGGATCGCACATCGTCGGACGGGCAGATCCTGACGGTCACCGACTGGCGGCCCTATGCCTTCCTGGCGTTGCTGTTCTTCGTCGCCGCGGCCTGGGGAGTTGCCAGCCTGCGTCGAGGACGCACCGGCGCGGCCTTCACCGCCTTGCGGTCCTCGGAGGCCGCGACGTCCGCGATGGGCTTCAGCGTCGTCGGCGTCAAGCTTCGCGGCTTCGCCCTGTCCGGCTTCATTGCTGGGCTGGGTGGCGCGATCTTTGCCGGCCTGACCGAGGTCGCGGGCTCGTCCGCCTTCGGGTTCGACCGCTCCATCACGTTGCTCGCCTACACCGTCATCGCCGGCATGGGCTCCGTGCCCGGCGCGATCATCGGCGGCGGGATCGTGACCCTCTCGGCCGCGTCCTTCGGTGGCGGTGGCGGCGAGGTCGCCTCGTCCTCTGACGCGGTCGTGACGATCATCACCGGACTGGTGTTGATCCTCGTCTTGATCTTCGCGCCCCGTGGCCTGACCGGCCTCGGTGCCTCGTGGCGCGATCGCCTGCGTGACCGCCGTGACGGTGGCGATCGACCCGGCCCCGGCAGCCTGGCCGCGGACTTCGCCAAGGCGCGTGAACTGCAGGAGGTGTCCTGATGGCGACCCTGGAACTGCGTGACATCGTCGTCCGCTTCGGTGGCATCACCGCCGTCGACGGGCTGAGCCTCAAGGTCCATGCCGGCGAGATCGTCGGCCTGATCGGTCCCAACGGCGCCGGCAAGACGGTGACCTTCAACGTCATCACCGGCATCCAGAAGCCGGACGAGGGCCAGGTGCTGCTGGGCGGCACCGACGTGACTGGCGCCCCGCCGCACACCCGGACCATGATGGGCCTGGGCCGGACCTTCCAGATCGTCCAGCTCTTCAACGGCATGACCGTCCGCGAGAACCTCATGGTCGCCGGCCACAAGTTCACGCGATCCGGCCCCGTGTCGGATGCCTTGCGACTGCCGTCGCGCCGCCGCTCCCTGGCCCAGGCCGGCGAGCGTGCTGACGCCATCCTGTCGTGGCTCGAACTGTCGCACCTCGCCGACGAGCCCGCGGACGCTCTGCCGATCGGCCAGGCCCGGATGGTCGAACTGGCCCGCGCCCTCGTGCTGCGCCCCGACGTGCTCCTCCTCGACGAGCCGGCCTCCGGGTTGGATCCGTCGGAGACGGGCGACTTCGCCAGGTTGCTGGCCAAGATCCGCTCGACGATCGGCTGCGCCATCCTGCTGGTGGAGCACGACATGTCGGTCGTCATGCCGTTGTGTGATCACATCTACGCCATGAACTTCGGCAGCCCGCTGACCGACGGCACACCCGCGGAGGTCCGCGAGAACCCGGCCGTGATCGAGTCCTACCTCGGGGCGGATGCCGTCGAGGCTGCTGCTGCGGGGGTGTCGGCATGAGCACCCCGATCCTCGAAGCCCGTGACCTGCACGTTGCCTACGGCGCGGTCGTGGCCGTGCGGGGCGTCGACCTTGCCGTGGAGGCCGGGCAGACCGTCGCCGTGTTGGGTGCCAACGGGGCGGGCAAGACCAGCCTCCTGCGTGCCCTGACCGGGCTGGAGCCCGTGTCCTCGGGCCAGGTCCTGGTCGATGGCAACGACGTCACCGGCGCCCGCGCCGAGCGCTTCGCCAAGGACGGCATCGCCCATGTGCCCGACAATCGCGGCCTGTTCCCGAACCTGACGGTCGCGGACAACCTGCGCATGGGTCTGTACGGCGTGGGCCTCGAGGGCATGGGTCGCAAGAAGGCGGCCGACGACGTCTACGACCAGGCCTTCGCGCACTTCCCGATCCTCAAGGAGCGCCGCCACCAGCTGGCCGGCTCCATGTCCGGTGGTCAGCAGCAGATGCTCACGATCGCCCGGGCGATGCTGCAACAACCACGCCTGCTCATGATCGACGAGATGTCGATGGGGCTGGCGCCCTCGATCGTGTCGGACCTGTTCGGCATCATCCGGGACCTGAAGGCCGAGGGCATCGCCGTGCTGCTGGTCGAGCAGTTCGTCGGCCAGGCCATGGGCGTCGCCGACGACGTCTTCGTGCTGGAGCAGGGGCGGGTCGTCACGCACGGCAGCCCCTCGGAGCTTGCCGGCGACGACCTCGCCGCGGCCTACCTGGGCGGCGGTGACGACGTGGATGTCGACGAGGTCGCCCCGCCGCCCGCCACCGCCGTCGAGCGCGTCGTGGCCGAGGTCGGCCCACGCGAGGCCCGGGCACTGGATCGCATCGCCGCCCGGCGCGGCATCACCGTGGCCCAGGTGCTGCGTGAGGCGGCCGGTCGCCTCCTCGACGAAGAGGAAGCCTCGTGACCACCAACCTGCTCCCCGCGCTGTCCCGAGCGTCGCTGCGTCGCCTGGTCGTCCTCGCACTCGCGTTGGCGTTGGCACCGCTGCTCCTCGGCCTCGGGTTCGTGCGACCAGCCTCCGGGCAGGCCAGCGCCTTCGGGCTGTACGCCCTCACGGCCAACGGCGGCGCTGTGGTCATCGACGGCGACGTCGGTGAAGGCGGCGGACTGGTCGTCGTCGACGGCGGCTCGCCCTACGGCGCCGTGCGTCTCGATTCGTCACCCTCGTCGCTGTCCCGTGCTGCCGCGGTCGAGCCCGGGACG
>CBDTZE010000273.1:0-3610 GCA_965364815.1 uncultured Nitriliruptoria bacterium
CGTGTGCCCTGGTGGGCGGGTCCAGCCGGTTGGTTGCTTGCTCAGGGACTGGTCACTGCCAACAGGGCGTCCTCGTCGTCCAACTCACCGATCACGACGTTGTCGATCAGGCGGGCAGGGCCGACGTGGGCCGCGATGGCCACGAGCAGCCGAGTCGTTTCGCCGTGCTTCCCGACTGCCTCCCCGCCCCCTGCCGCACTGGTGGTGCCTGGAGGGTCGAGGGGCCGCGGGCCAACGACCGGTGAGAGGTCCTCGGGGTCGAGGACTTCCACGTAGTCGATGGTGGCTCGTGACTCATTGGCAAGGATACTGCGAGCTGCGGCAAGCACCTCCGCGGCGTCCAGAACGGCTTCGGACGAATTCCCGGCGCGTGCGCTCTCCCGCTGCTCGCGTGCGTTCAGCACAGCGGCGCGCAGCGCTCGGCTCAGGACCCGGGCCGCTTCGCGGTCCTCGCCCTGCAGGTAGAGGTTCCGCGAACTCATCGCGACCCCGTCCGGCTCGCGGACCGTGCGACCTCCGACGACCTCGACGGGCAGGTCCAGATCGGCCGTCATCCGGCGCACGATGGTCAACTGCTGGAAGTCCTTGCGACCGAAGATCGCCACGTCGGGTTGGACGAGGTTGAAGAGCTTGGCGACCACCGTCGTCACGCCGTCGAAGTGGACGGGGCGGCTGGCCCCGCACAGCCGTGCTCCCAACTCCTCGACGTGCACGGTCGTGATCCGCGGGCGCGGATAGACCTCGTCGACGGACGGGGCGAAGACCAGGTCGGGCGCGGCATCCCCCAGGGCAGCCATCGCCGCCTCGTCCGCTTCGAGGTCACGCGGGTAGGCGTCGAGGTCCTCGCCCGGCCCGAACTGGGCCGGGTTCACGAAGACCGAGACGACGACGAAGTCCGCGAGTTCGCGGGCCTGCGCCACCAGGGACAGGTGCCCGGCGTGCAGCGCACCCATCGTCGGCACCAGGGCCACACGAGCGCCGGAGCCGCGGGCGTCGCGCACGGCGTCGCGCAGCGCAACGATCGTCGTCACCCGCGGCAGGAGGGTCATTCCTCCTCGCCGTCCCACTCGCGGTCCTGCTCTTCCCAGTCGTCGTTGCGATCCTCGACCTTCGCACGCCAGTTCTCGGCCTGTTCGCGCGTTTCGTAGGGGCCGAGGCGGTTGTCGGCCTTGCAGGCCTCACCCGCAGGTTCGGCCTTGCCGTGCTCGAGACAGAAGTACCAGGACATCACGTTCCCTTCGTTGCAGTGTCATCGGAACATGCCCGATCACGGCGGGAATGCCTCCTGCAAGGATGCATGGCTACGGCGCGTCGTGGAGACACGGCAGTCGAACCTCGAAGCAGGCACCACCGCCGGGAAGATTGACCGCCCGAACTGAGCCGCCGCCGGCCTCGACGAGTCGGCGGACCAGGGCCAGGCCGATCCCCGTGCCGGGGCTGGCTGAGGCGTGGGCGTGCTCCCCCTGGGCGAAGGGCTCGAAGGCCGACGCCAGGAGTTCCTCGGAGAGGCCGGGCCCGTCATCCTCGACGCGCAGCACGCCGTGGGTGGCGTCTCGCACGACCTCGACCCGGATGCTCGCGGATCCCGCGTGCTGCGTTGCGTTGTCCAGCAGCGCTCCCACGATCCGTCCGAGCGTCGACGGATCGGGGCCGACCCGGATCCCCGGTTCCAAGGCGGTGACCACGCGCCAGGCGAGGGTCGGTCGACCGTCCACGGCCTTCGACACCGCAGCCGCCAGGTCCGCACCCTCGATCGCAACGACCCCCGGTGCCCCCACCGCGAGACGCTCGACGTCCAGGAGGTCGACGAGGAGCGAGGCCAGCCGATCGGCATTGGCCTCGGCGCGCGCCAACAAGTGTCTCGAGGTGTCGGGCTCCAGCCTGTCGGCGCGCGCCCGCAGGGTCGTCAGGAGCCCGGAGATCGCGGTCAGCGGCGTGCGGATCTCGTGTGACAGCGACTGCAGGAACGTTGCCTGCATCTGCTGCGTGCGGCGCAGTTCCTCGGCCGCTCGGCGTTCCTGCGCGAGCGCCGCGGCAAGCGCCTCGCGTTCCTCGTGCAGGCGCGTGACGTCACGGACGATTCCCTGGCGCCCGAGGGCTTCGGATCGACCCTCGGCCGCCGGCACGCCCGGCACCTCGTGACGCGAGGTGCGGATCTCCAGCCACCGGGCCGCACCGTCCGGACGGCGGTACTGCAGTTCGAGGTGACGCCCGACCTCGCCCGCGCGCAGGTGCCTGACCAGGAGGACGCGGTCGGGTCCCGACAGGCCGGCGAGCGCCGTGTCGACGTCGTCGACCATCGTGGTGACCGTCAGCCCGAGCATCGCCGCGAGGGAGGCGTTGACGTAGTCGACGTCGACGTCGAGACCCTTGCCGGACAGCCGGACCACGAACATGCCCTCCGACGAGGACTCGGCCATCTGCTCGAAGCGGGCCTGGATGGACTGGCGAGCATCGCGCTCCTCACGGATGCCGCGAAGGTCCTGCAGGACCCCGTAGAGACCCATGGCCTCGCCGTCGATCTCGATCAGGGCATGCGTGACCAGCATGGGAATTCGTTCCCCGTCCGCCGCCACCGCCACGGATTCGTAGGGCATCGGCCGCCCGCGCATGGCGTGGGACGCGAATCGGATCGCGTCCTCGTGCAGTTCCTCGGGGACGAACGACAGGACGCTGCGCCCCAACGCGTCCTGCTCCTCCCACCCGAGCAGACGGAGCAGTGCGTCGTTCACCTCGGCAATGCGAAACTCCTCGTCCAGCACGTAGACCCCCGACGAGTGACCCTCGACCAGTGCTCGGTGCACGATCTCCGAGCGCCCCAGGTCCTCGATGACGCGACCGACCGCAGCACGCAGTCCCCAGACGCCGAGGCCGACGGTCGACCACAGGGCGACCTCCAGGGTCGCCAACCCGAGCGCAACGACGGTCGCGTCACCTCCCAGCGTCCAGACCAGGACGAACCGCGTCGCGGCTCCGAGCATCCAGACGACCGCAATCCCCCGCGGCGTGCGGGTCATGGCTGCCCACGCGAACGGGAAGACCAGGAACAGCCGGTAGGGGCTCTCCGCACCGTCAGTCAGCAGACAGACCGCAAGACTCGAGACGATCGCGGTCACCTCAGCCCAGCGGGCGAACCAAGCCGGCCGGAACAGCAGGACCACAAGGACGACGGCGGTCACGGCCGTCACGGCGAGGACTGGACCTGGCCGGTCCGCGGTGAGCACCGCGGTCAGGGCGGCGAGCCCAATGCCGAGCGCGATCGTGATCACCGTCCACCGACCGCCGGCGGGCAGCACACCACGAGCAGCGAACTCCCCCAGTGGCGTTGCTGCGTCCGGTGTCGGTCGACCCTCGCGGGGCTCCAGATCGAGGAAGCGCATGGCGCGACGATAGATCGGCCCTTCGGCATCGGCGGGCCGATCGGCCGATGCGGCCCCGGAGACCGTCAGGTGAGCCCAAGTGGGCCGACCGGGCCGTCCGGAGTCACGCCCCGTCGACGGTCAGGTCGGGTCGGCCAGGGCATCGCGCAGGGCGGTCTGCACGTCGGCTGACAGGCCGAGCCGCGCCTGCGCCAACACCGCCCGCTGCAGGTGGCGATAGGCCGCCGCCA
>CBDTZE010000274.1:0-3609 GCA_965364815.1 uncultured Nitriliruptoria bacterium
CCAACGCCACCAACGCCACCAACGCCGCCAACGCCGCCAACGCCGCGACCGCAGCCAACGCCGCCGACGCCACCGAGACCTCCAGCGACGACGAGCCGGCCCCCTTCATCCTCGACGTCCGCTCGGCCGACAGCGCCATGAGCGCAACCGACGCCGTTGACGCAGGCGGCCCGGCCGGCCTGCCGGCCAACGGTGACAACGTCGCCGGCCCGGCCATCCTCCCGATCGCCGCGGTCCGTGACGAGGACAACACCCTCGCCGGCGCCACGCCGAACAACGACGACGACAGCGTCCAGGTCCTGGGCGAGGTCCTCGTCAACACGCAGGTCGACGCCCCGGCCGACGAGCAGCCGCCCGTCATGGACGCCCCGACCATCGTCAACGACCAGCTGATCGTGGGCAGCGCCCCGGTCGACACCCTCGCCGTCACGGGCAGCGACTCCGCGCCGCTCGCCGCGCTGGGCGTCCTCTCGGTGCTCGGTGGTGTCGGCATCGTGCGCCGCCGCGACGGCCTCGTCAGCTTCGGCTGAACGACCCCGAACGAAACGCGAGAGCCCCGACCACGGTCGGGGCTCTCGCACGTTTCTGGTCCGATCAGGCCCGGACGGCCAGGCGCCATTCCTCGGCATCGCGGAACCCGACGGCCTCGTACGCGGTGATGGCACGGCGGTTGGCGGCACGCACGTGCAGGCACATCGGCCAGTCACGCGGCCCCTCGTTGCGGGCGAAGCGGACGGCTTCGGCGACCAGGCCCCGTCCAAGCCCTCGTCCGCGGTGGTCGGGGTGGACCACGATGCCGGCGAACTGCACGCCCCAACGGACCGAGGAGACGCTGCGTTCGAGCTTCGCGATCGGCGCCCCGACGTCGCCGACGCACCAGATGACGCCCCGTTCGACGCCAGCGCGGGCGCGTTCGGCATAGCCCCGGTGCCCGGAGCGGCCCGGGTCGGGTCCGAACTCGTCGTCGATGTGGAGTTGCACGGCCAGTTCGGCGAGCCCGTTGACGTCCTCGGGACGTGCGGGGCGCATCCCGACGTCCGGGACCTCAGCGGTCGTCGGCACGCCGTCCTTGTCCAGCACGAGGAATCGTTGGTGGTGCACCACAGCGCCGTCGGTCCCCTGGACGTCCAGGATCGCGTCTGCGGCGGCGGCGTCCGCGACCAGCAGCCGCCAACGCCTCGTGGGCGGGCCGGCGCGACGCAGCGTCTCGGGGTCACCCATGGGCACCAGCAGACGCCCGGGCTGCACCACGGCTGCGGCCCAGCCGTCGTCGTCGGTGGCCAGGCGCAGGGCGCCGGGGCCGGCGGCCTCCAGTGAGGCGAGTGCGAAGATGTGCCGGAGCGCCCCGCCGGGTGGGCAGGGCCACTGCCGCAGCTTCTCCTGGACCGTGTGGAACTCGCCACCCGTACAGGGGCGCCAGCGAGGGCCCCGGGCCATCAGGCGTCGACCGGGGTGGCCAGCGGGAGTCCCGGGTCGACGGTCAGGTCAAGCCCGTGGTGGAACCCGGCCGCGGCGAGGTTCGCCCCGGAGGCCGCCACCATCGCGCCGTTGTCGGTGCACAGGTGGCGCTCCGGGAGCAGCAGCCGCATCCCGGCCTTGTCGCAGCCCTGCTGCATGCGCTCGCGCAGTCGCGAGTTCGCCGCAACGCCGCCGGCGACGACGACGCGTTCGATGCCCTCGGCCTTGGCGGCCTTGAGGGTCTTCTCGACCTGCACGTCAACGATGGCTTCCTGGAAGGACGCGGCGACATCGGCGATGTTGGGCTCGATGCCCTCGGCCTCCATGCGGCGCAGCTCCCGGATGACGGACGTCTTGAGACCGGACAGCGAGAAGTTGTAGGAGTCGTCGCGCAGCGCCCGGGGGAAGTGGTGGGCCTTGGCGTTGCCCTGCTTGGCGATGCGGTCGATCTCCGGCCCGCCGGGGTAACCGAGCCCCATGAACCGGGCGATCTTGTCGAAGGCCTCGCCTGCGGCGTCGTCGATCGTCGCGCCCAACTGACGGAAGGTGCCGTCGGCGTCGTAGACGACCAGCGAGGTGTGTCCGCCGGACACGACCAGCGCGAGGATGGGCGGCTCCAGCTCACCGAACTGCAGCTGGGCGACCTCGACGTGGGCGCGCAGGTGGTTCACACCGATGAGGGGGATGCTCTGTGCCAGGGCAAGGCCCTTGGCGCCGGCGACCCCGACCAGCAGCGCCCCGATGAGCCCGGGCCCATGGGTGACGGCGATCGCGTCGATGTCGTTGAGTCCGCAGCCGGCCTCGACCAACGCCAGGTCGACCGTCGGCAGCAGGGCGTCGAGGTGGGCGCGGGCCGCGACCTCGGGCACCACGCCGCCGTAGGGCGCGTGCAGCTCGACCTGCGAGGCCACGATGTTGGCGCGCAGGGTGAAGCGGTCCTCGACGATGCCGACGGCGGTCTCGTCGCACGAGGTCTCGATGCCGAGCACGAGCATCGTTGACTCCTCAGGAGGTCGGGATGCGGCCGGGGAGCCGCAGACGGGCGCTGCTCAGGAAGCGGGGCGCCGGGGCGTGAATGCGGACGGTACGGGCAGGCCGCGTCGGGTCGCCTCCCGGCCAAGGCTCGCGCGCACTTCCGCGTCGGGCAGATCATGCAGCCAAAGGATCCGGGCGTCCTCGCGATTGTCCGCGTAGTAGCCGGGACGGGCACCGACGTCGACGAATCCGTAGGACGCGTACAGGCGGCGTGCGGCGTGATTGGAGTCGCGGACCTCCAACGTGACGGCGGTCGCGCGATGGCCCTGTGCACGTGCCAGCAACTCCAGGACCAGGTGCGCCCCGACGCCGATGCGGCGCCAGGCCGGGTGGGCCGCGACCGTCACGACGTGGGCCTCGCCAGCCACGAGCTGGATGCCGCCGTAGCCGACGACCACGTCCTTCTTGCGAGTGAACGAGCCGGGCGAGGGCGTGGTGGCGACGAGGTAGGACCGATCCGCGGCGGTCAGTTCATCGCGGAACAGCTCCTTGGTCCACGGACGTGGGTAGACCACGCGCTCGATGGCGAGGACCCCGTCGAGGTCACGTGTTCGCATCCGACGGACGCTGACGGAGCCGCCTGCGGCAGCACCGGAGCGATCCGCCGGCGGGGTCATGCGACGCCGCCGCGCAGCTTGCCGCGTTGCTCCCAACCGATCTTCGCGTCGACGCCGCGCAGGTAGATCGGCCGCAGGTCACCGGGCAGTTCGGTCTCCTCGCGGACGAACCGCGGTGCCGCCAGCAGGCCGATGTTGCCGGCCTCGGGGTGCGCCGTCTCGATGCCGGCGAACTCGCTGTGGTCTGCCTGCAGCAGCTCGGCGTGGGCCAGCGCCCCGTCACCGACGTAGAGCGTGGGTTCGGCGGACGCCTCGACCTCGGCCACGAGGGCGGCCGGGGTCCCGACCTGCAGTTCGGTCTCGCGCTCCACGCCACCCGGTGTGCAGCGATAGAAGGCCCAGTAGACCTGGCCGCGCCGGGCGTCGATCGTCGCCGCGATCCGCCGGTGCGAGGTCCGGACACCGAAGGCGAGGACGTCGAGGCCGTTGATGCCGACGACGGGCAGTGACCGTGCCGCGGCGAACGCCTGCGCGGTCGCGAGGCCGACGCGCAGGCCGG
>CBDTZE010000275.1:0-3605 GCA_965364815.1 uncultured Nitriliruptoria bacterium
GTCGTCGACCTGGCGGCGCCACGTCGGCAGCGGCAGGACACCGCGGTCTGCCAGCACCCCCAACGTCGCAACCAGGGCCAGCACCAACAACGCGGCGGTGTCGTCGAGAACGGCGCGTGTGCCGAGGCTGGCCAGTGCAGCAACCCCGCCGAGCGCCAATCCACCCAGCGCAGAACCGACGAGGTAGGCCGCCGCGGTCATCGACCACCGCTGCCCCCTCGCCACCTCGCCGACCGGCGTGATGCTCGACATCATGGACTCACCTCAGGGCGACCAGGACGAACGCAGTGCGGCGATCGGTGCCATGGCCATCGCGAACAGGACGATCATGCGACGCCCGATTCGGCTTCGGCGGATGTCCCGTCGGCCCGGCGGTAGAGGCTGTCGTCGCCGGGGCGGATCCCGGCATCCAGCAGGGCCGTGTCGGCGTCGCGTTCGGCCACGGTGTCGCGTCGCGCCTTGCGTCCACGCTTGGCACCGTCAACCCAGGCGAGGTCGCCGCTGGCGCGCGCCAACAGGTCGGCGACCTGCTGCCACCTGGCGCCGGTGCCTTCACCCAGGACCTGGCCGTTGCGGACGTGGACGGCGTAGGGCGACCCGGGGACCTCGTAGTCCCGCCAGGCCTCGCTGGACAGGATGACCGGGACGCCGACGACCTTCTGGGCCACCGCTGCCGGCGACTCCTGTTCGGGCCCCTTCGTGACGACCAGCACCCTCGTCGAATCCGGCATCGTCGGCAGCTCCTCGCGTCCCAACACGTCCCAGAAGTCCTCGCAGCTGGCGCAGTCCGTCGACAGGAACAGCAGCAGGGTGTCGTGCTCCGCGTCGGCGACCCGGACGCCTGCGGCGCCACCATCGGCCGTCGCCCCGGTGACATCGTGGGCCCGGTGGTCCTGCCGCTGTTCCGCGGGGCGGGGCGTGCGGTCGCGGGGCGCCGGCTCCGATCGTGGAGCGGGCAACGTGGCCTGGGCGCCGTTGGTGGCGACCAGGTCCGTGAGGTCGAACCCGACCTCGTCCAGGCGCCGGAGCACGGCCGCATTGGAGCGAAGAAGCCCGGCGACCAGCAGGCACAGGACGGCGACCACGAGCGAGAGCAGCACGACCACGACGGTCATCGGCTGACCTCCACCTGGTGGACGGCATCCAGCAGGGCCGGCAGTTCCGTCAGGAGCAGTCGGACCGACTGGACGCCGAGCGCCACGCAGAAGACGACGAGCAATCCCGTCGTACCGAGGTCACCGCTGAAGGCGGCCAGTCCCGGAGCCGGTCCGGCGGCCAGCCCAGCACCGAGCGCGATCACGAGGTCCACCAGCACGTGCATCCTCGTCACTGGCACGTCGCGGTCACCGCCGAGGCAGCCGCACGTCGCTGAAGGTGTGCGCAGACGCGAGGCCGTGAAGGCCGTGAAGCCCAGGTAGAGCACCGCCACCGCGGCCATCCAGATCCCGCCCACCAGCAGCGCACCGGCGCCGACGAGCAGCTCCGTGATCCCCAGCATCCGGACCACCACGGCGTTCCCGGGCAGCCCGGCCGCGCGCAGTGCCTCTCCGGTGTCCTCCGGCTCACGGAGCTTGGCGAACCCAGCCACCAGGAGCAGCCCGGCGCCGACCCAGCCGAGGGCGATCGCGCCCCACGCGATCGTGCTCAGTTGCAGGTCCACGAGGTCGCCGATGCGTTCGCCGGGAGGGGAAGCTGACCGTAGCCAAGGGACCCCGGCCGACCCTCGCTACCGTCGCCAGCCGTCGCCTTCCGGCCCGAAGGGTGGCCCATGACGGACCCCGCGCGTCCTGCTCCGCTTCCCCGCCTGACGTCGCTGTCCCCGGGGGCCGGCTGCGCGTGCAAGTTGGGGATGGCCGACCTCGACGAGGTGCTGGCCGGCCTGCCCATCCAGTTGCCGCCCGATGTGGTTGTCGGCAGCGGTGACGACGCCGCAGTGTGGGCGGTCGATGGTGGTCAGCAGATCGTCCTGACGACGGACTTCTTCACGCCGATCGTCGATGACCCCAACCTGTGGGGACGGATCGCGGCGACGAATGCCGGCAGCGACGTGTTCGCGATGGGCGGCCGACCGGTGGTCGCGCTGAACATCGTGGGCTGGCCGACGGACCGTCCGGCGGGGGAGTTGGAGCAGGTGTTGCAGGGCGCCGCCCAGGCTGCGGCCGAAGGTGGCTGGGTCGTGGTCGGGGGCCACACGATCACCTCGCCGGTGCCGTTCTTCGGCCAGGCGGTCGTCGGGACCTGCGCCGCCCCGCCGCTGACGATGGCCTCCGGGCGCGAGGGGGATGTGCTGCTCCTGACCGCTCCGATCGGCACCGGGATCGTGACGACGGCAGCGATCCGCAGCGCACCGCAGGACGTGCTCCCCGGTGGGTCACTGCAGGTTGCGTTCGACGCGGCCGTGGCCGTCATGACGACCCACAACTCGCACGCCGCTGCGGCCGCGCGGGCCAGCGGCGTCCTCGCGGCGACGGACGTCACCGGCTTCGGTCTGCTGGGCCACGCCCATCGGCTTGCGCTTGCGTCAGGCCTGGCCGTCGAGTTCGACGCCGGAGCGGTCCCGATGCTTCCGGATGTGGCATCGCTTGTCGCGGCAGGTCGTGTCCCCGGCGGCACCCTGCGCAATCTCCAGGCCCTGCGCGATCGCGGGGCGCTGGTGACCGACCTCGACGACGACGTCCTGGCCGTGCTGGCGGACGCGCAGACGTCCGGTGGGCTGCTGCTGGCGTGTCCGCCGGCGGCGGTGGACGAGCTGCGCCGCGAGTTGCAGGCGGGTGGCATCGTCGCGCCTGTCGTGGGGCGACTGGTCAGTGGGCCGCCGGGGCGTGTGGCCGTGGCCTGAGGTGACGTCGATCGCCGACCCGCTCGGTGATGCCCAACCGGTCCAGCAGTTCCAGCCACGGCACCGCATGGCGTCGGCTCACCCCCAGCGCGTCGCGCGCGATGGCAACCGTGAAGCCATCTGGGATGCTGGCGAGGCGAGTCACGACCAGTTCCACGGCCTCGGGGAGGAACCCGTGATCACCGACGCGGTGCAGGGCGCCCCGTGCGACCAGGCGTTCGAGGTCCTCGGGGGTCACGCCACAGGCCGCGGCCGCCTTGGCCAGGCGGGGCGGGTCGAGAGGACGGGCGCGCAGCAGGTTGTGCAGTTGCGCGGCGCCGGCCGAACGGGCGGCATCCAGGTCGCGGTGGCGATCGGTGAGGACGACCCGTCGGTCCTGGACGTGCAGCGTCGTGCTGGCCCGCAGCACCGCCCGCACCAGGTCGCCCCCCACGCCGGTCGCGGCGGCCGCTGCCTGCACGACACGGTCGAGGTGTGGGTCGGCATCCGCGGCCTCGGCGAGGGCGTGCTCGACCTCGACCCGCCGACGGGGGGAGATGGCCAGGCCGCCCCCGGCGAGCACGTGCGCCGGCAGTCGAACACCGAGGCGTGCCTGCAAGGAGCGGACGTCGCTGACACCGCCGTCGGCGTCCAGCAACTCGTCGGCGACCGCCCCGGAGCCAAGGGCACCGAGCACCCGGGACAGGTCGGCTGCCCGGGCCTCTCGGGCGGCGCGCCCGCGACGTCGGCGGGGCGGGGCGGGATCCAGCACGACGCCACCTCCCAG
>CBDTZE010000276.1:0-3601 GCA_965364815.1 uncultured Nitriliruptoria bacterium
GCAGCGGCTGGGCCGCGCAGGCCGGGCCGGCGAGTCCAGCGTCGGCGTGCTGGTCGCCGCCGACGACCCGCTGGACCAATACCTGATCACCCACCCGGTCGAGTTGGTCGAACGCGAACCCGAGGACGCCTTCTGCGACCCGGGCAACCCGTACCTGCTGGGACCGCACCTGCTCTGCGCAAGCCACGAGGCCGCCATCGACGCCGAAGAGGCGGACCGCTGGTTCGGCGTCACCGCCGCCGACCGCCTGGACGAACACGTCGAGGCAGGACGACTGCGCGTGCGAGGTGACAAGCATCACTGGGCGGGGCGCAAACGACCCAGCGACGACGTCTCCCTGCGATCCATGGGTGGTCGTCCCGTGAAGATCGTGGACGAGGACCTGGGCACCGTCATCGGTGACGTCGACGCCGGCCGGGCCCGCCGCCAGGTCCACAGCGGGGCGGTCTACCTCCACCAGGGCAAGCGCTGGCAGATCTCCGAACTCGACCTCGAGCGGGGCGTCGCCCTGGCCTCCCGGGCCCGCAACAACAACTCGACCCGCGCCCGCTCCGACACCGACGTCCGCATGATCGGCGAGTTGGCACGGGCCGATCGCGGCCCCATCGGCGTCGGCCTGGCACGGGTCGAGGTGACCGTCACGGTCACGGGGTACGACGTCCTGGCCCCGCCGTCACGCGAGGTCGTGGATCGGGTCCCCCTCGACCTGCCGCCTGAGCACCTCAACACCGTCGCCGTCTTCTGGACCATCCCGGAGACGCTCCTGCTGGACGCCGGGCTGCTGCCGGGGCGCTGGCCCGGATCGCTCCACGCCGCCGAGCATGGCGCCATCGGCCTGCTCCCCCTGATCGCCCTCTGCGACCGCTGGGACATCGGCGGGCTGTCCACGGCGCTGCACCCCGACACGGGGCTGCCGACCGTCTACATCTACGACGGCTATGACGGCGGGGCGGGGTTGGCAGAGCGTTCGTTCGAGCGGCTCGAGGAACACCTCACCGCCACGCGCGAGGCCCTGGCCACGTGCCCGTGTCAGACCGGCTGCCCGTCCTGCGTGCAGTCACCCAAGTGCGGCAACGGCAACGACCCCCTCGACAAGGCCGGGGCGATCACGATCCTCGACCTGGTCCTGCGCGGCGGCAGCTGACCCGACTTCCGGGATGGCGTCAGCTGGCGTTGAGCCAGCGCCTGCCGTGGAGGGCGAGTGCGACGAGGATCAGGCCCATGGCCAGCATGCGGATCTTCTGGCTGTCGAGGGTGACAACACCGAAGGCGACGATCTCGCCGGGGACCCGGACGGTCTCGTAGATGGGCTCACCGGCTTCGTCGTACCCGACGACGATCTGCTCGCCCGGGATCCCCTCGGCGTCGCCGTAGTCGATCTCCGTGGTGAAGTCCTCACCCTCGCCGTAGTACGGACCGTCGTCCTCTTCACGGTTGCCCAGCGCAGGCGCGGTGACGTTCGTGTTGGTCCGACGGGTCGCGCTGGGCGGCGGAGCCACCGGGCGGGGCGAACGCGTTGGGCGCGGGCTGGACGTCGTGGTGGGCGACGAGGCGCCCTGTTCCTCGGGGCTGGGCGAGGCCTCACCGTTGCCGGTGGGTGTCGTGCCGGAACCCGACGAGCCGGAGCCGCTGGTCCCGGAGCCGGACTGGCCCGAACCGCTGGTGCCGGAGCCCGAAGTACCCGACCCGGAGCCAGAGCCGGACGTGCCGGAACCGCTGCCGGATTCCTCAGGGCCCTGGGTGACCGAGCCCTCGTCGGTGTGGGACAGGCGGGTGTTCTTGGAGCTGGCGACCAACTCGGCGCCCTGGTCGGTGCACGGGACGGCGGGGCGGCCGTTGGTCATGCCGTCGGGGCGTGCGGCGACGACCCGGTAGATGTGCTCGCCCTTGGTCAGGGACTTGTCCTCGTAGCGATCGGCGACGCCGGCGAATTCGGCGAGGACGACGAAGGGACCGCCGCCGGTGGAGCGCTCGACGCGGTGGAACACGACGTCGGGGCTGCGGTCCGGGGTCCAGGTGATCGTGGCGACGTCATCGGAGACCGTGATCTTGACGTTGGCCGGGGCCTTGGGTGGGGCGGACAGCGTGAAGGGCGAACCCTGGAGCCACGCGCCGCCGTCGATGCGGGGCTGCAGCATCCACTGGCCGTTGCACTGCGGTGTCGGCGAGAACGGCGCGCCCAGGGTCGGGTCGTACGTGCGGCCGCCCCAGATGGTGGCGCCGCCTTCCTCGCAGCCTTCGACGCAGGGCAGGGTGGTCGGGGCGGAGCCCGAGGCGATGGCCTGGCCGTCCTGGGTGAGACGCAGGTCCACGCGCTTGACGGGGCCGACGTCGACGGCGACCTCGAGGGTGACTCGCGCCTTGAGCGTGTCACCAGCGGCCGGGCTCACGAGGCGAACGTCGTCGTTGGTGGCCTGCGCGAAGGCAGACCCGCCGCCAAGGAGGAGGCTGGCGAGGACCGTGACGACGGTGGTTGCCGTTGAACGCGAGCGCCGCACCGGGGGCCTTTCGCTTGCTGGGGAGGGGGGTGACGGGATGGAGGCCCGTCGTGTCTGCATCTCGTACAACGAATGTCGTCGTCACGAGTCACGCATCTTGCACGCCACCTCATCCGATCGGGCGGCTTGGCACGGTCGGGTCGGGCGAGGTTGCTGCACGTCTGACGTCGGAAAGCGGTCCGGCGTTCCCCGGTCGCGCAGAAGTCGCACGGCCGAGGGCACCGACGCGCCCCGACGGCGCCGTGTCGCCATCGTGCCCCACCTGGCCGCATGGCCCATGGGGACGGGGAGCACAATGACTCGGTCGCGCGTCAGCCGCCCGCCTTGGGTGCTGTGCCGCGCAACCAGTCCTGCTCCTCCTCGCGACCCACCCGGATGAGGACAGCAACACCGGCCGCGCGCCAGGCCGTCACGTGGTCACGCGCCCAGGCCAACGTCGGCAGGTCGAGGCCGCGCCCGGCGCCGTCCAACACGACCACCCCGGGCCCGAGGACCAAGGTCCGCAGCCAGCCGAGGACCTGCCGCTCCCCACCGGAAAGCCAGCCGGCCCGGGCGCCGGGGCGCCCTCCCAGCAGTGGGGCGTCGGCCAGCAGCGCCAACGGGTCGACCGCGGGCTTGCCCGTCAGTGCGGCGAGGTGATCGGTCAGCAGGTCATCGGGCGACACCTCGACGTGCCCCAACACGACCAGCCCGGCACGGACCCGCCCGGCGGTCCCGACGTCCGACACGTCGGCGCCGTCGACCACGACCCGGGTGCCCGGGACGGGGAAGCCCAGGGCAGTTGTCTGCTCGTCATCCACCTCGACGACGGCCCCGGCTGCGACGTGCAGCGGCTCGCGGTCGGGAAGGTCAAGGGTCAGCCGGGTGGTGCTCATGGGCGCTCCAGGGAGACGACGCGGTCGGCGATGGCGATGACTTCGGGGCGGTGCTCGACGACGAGGACGCCAGCACCACCATCGGCGAGTCCTCGGATCCAGGCGGCCACCGCCAGGGCATCACCGAGCAGCGCCGAGGGTTCGTCGAGGAGGACCAGGCCGGGGCGCCGCGCCGTCAGCGCCACCAGGGCTGCGCGGGAGGTCGCGCCCCGTGTGCCGACCTTCGCG
>CBDTZE010000277.1:0-3595 GCA_965364815.1 uncultured Nitriliruptoria bacterium
CTGTCACGACGACCCGTGACCCGACCCTCGCCGCCCGCGAGGTCGCGGTGCTGTCCGGTGGCGACCTCGCGACCTGCGACTGCGGTCGGGGCGCGCGTCGGGCCCGCGTCGTCGTCCGGATGCCCGTGGGCGGACTCGTCCTGCATCGGGTCTGGGCGACGCACGTCGACGCCGAAGCCCACGCCGAGGCCCGCTGGCAACCCCGCTGACCCTGCGCCTGAGCCCACGGAAAGTTCCGTGACCGACGCGAGGTGGGCAGGCTCGTGCGCGCGGCGGCCGCCCGGGGTGGCCGGCGTCACCGATCGGGGCGAAGCGCGTTGGAACCCCTGACGCCCCGCTGGCGTTGCCCAGACGTATGGGGCTGCCTACCGTCCCCTTTGCCCGCCTGCTCGAGGAACCGCGATGTCCGTCCAGGACCCGTCCACAGACCATGGCCTCTATGGCCTGGCCTTTCCGGACCCGTCGACCTCGGAGCGCCGGCCGACCGCCTTCGGTTTCCTGCTCGACTCGGTGCGTCGCCGCCCCGCGGGCCGGACGTTGTTGTCGGGCCTGACGACCCTGCTGTTCCTCGCCGGTGCGGGCATGTTCATGTATCCGCTGTTCACCGACGTCTACACCAACCAGGTCGTCCAGCAGCGCCTGCAGGACGAGTTGCTCCAGATCCAGGTCGACGTCACCAGCCAGGACGAGTACGTCCAGACGACCGCCGGCCAGACGGGTCGCCCCGTCACCACGATCAACATCCCAGCCATCAACCTGGAGATGATCGTCGTCGAGGGCACCTCGCCCGACGCGCTTCGCGCCGGGGCTGGGCACTACCCGAACACGCCGCTGCCGGGCCAGCCGGGCAACGTCGCGATCGCCGGTCACCGCACCACGTACGGCCGCCCGTTCAACCGTCTCGACGAGATGGACGACGGCGACGTCATCTGGATGTCCACGCCCGTCGGCGATCACCGCTACGAGGTCAGCCGTGTGCCGGCCTGGAACTACACCGACAACTCGACGGGTGCCTTCATCACCGGGCCGCGTGACTGGACCGTCATCGCACCGCCCGGCACCGCCGGCCAGGGTGGCCAGGCCGGTGACTTCTGGCTGACGCTGACGACCTGCCACCCCAAGGGCTCGGCCGCGCAGCGACTGGTCGTTCGTGCGCAGCTCACCGAGTCGTTCCCCGCGGGGACCTACGAGCAGCGCAAGGCCGACGGAGAACTCGAGCTCTGAGTCAACGCGGGCGGGTGGCCCTTTCGAGCCCCCACAAAGATCATCCGGCGCGGCACTGACGCCGTCGTTGGAAGTATCTACCTTTCGCGCACCCCAGAGAACCGGCACGCTGCCGACGGGGTGATCGGGAGTCCGAAATGCGGTCCACCATGGCCGTCCTTGCCCTCGCGTCCAGCCTCGCGCTGACCGGCTGCATCCGGGGCAGCTTCGTCCAGAACGGACCGACGCAGAACGCGCGTGAACTGATGCTCGAGGAGGTCGGGCGCCAGGACGACGTGACGGCGTTCCAGATGCTCCACTTCGAGGAGAGCGGTGACCGGTCCTGGGCCATGGGCGCGTGGTTCGGCATGATGAGTTTCGAGGACCCCAACGTCCCAAAGCCGGCGGAGTGCTGGACCTACCAGATCTCCGTCCGCGGCGAGGGTGGCTCGGGCAGCGCGATCGGCGGCTGTGTCCAGGTCGGGACGCCGGCCGAGCCCGAGTGGAGTTGGGGCAATGACGAGCCCAACCGGATCCTCGGAACGGTCGGCGCTGAGGCCGACATGGTCGAGGTCACGTTCAAGGACAACACGACCGTGGCGATCGAGCTCTTCCACGCCCCGGAGCGGTTCTCCCGGGCGTTCTTCTCCGTCGAACTCCCCCAGCCCGTCGCGAACGTGGCCAGCCTGGCCGGCGTGTTCGGCGACTGATCCTGCCGGCGACGGGTCCGTGCCGCTGGCTCGGACCCGACGCCCCGTAGGGTCCGGGGATGCCCTCGCGCCTGCTGTCGCTCCTGCTCGCCACCGCCCTCACGGCGCTGGCGGCCTGCGGCGTCGCCCCGCCTGAGCACGTCCGGATCGGGGTCGTCGCGCCGCTGTCCGGACCTCGCGCCTTCATCGGGACTGAGTTGGTCAACGGCGCCAAGCTGGCCGTCGCCCGCATCAACGAACGCGGGGGTCTGTTGGGCCAGGACGTCGAGTTGGTGGTGGTCGACGACGCCGACCTCGTCGACATCCCGTCCTCCCTCGCCGACCTTGCCGAGTTGCAACGCGTCACCGCCATCATCGGACCGGAGTCCGCGGCGGTGCTGTTGGCTGACCGTTCGCCCCTGAGCCGTCGCCAGGTCCCGGCGCTGCTGCCGACGGCCTTCGCCGGTGACCTGTCGCAGGCGGCCTCCTACGTGGCCCGGACGATCCCCAGCGCCCGCACCCAGGCCGAGGTCCTGGGCACCTGGCTCCGTGTCGCCCGCGACGGAAGCCGCGTCGCGATCCTGGTCGCGGACGTCGTCGAGGGCGGCATCATCGAGCCCGACCTGCGCGCCGGCTTCGCGGCCGCTGACGTCGAGGTCGCGGCGGTCGTGGCGGTTGACGGGGAGTCGACGAACCTCGCCCCAGCCGTCCGACGCCTGCGGGACGAGGCCAGTGAGGGCGGGGCGGTCGACCTCGTGCTGTTCTGGGGTCTGCCCGCAGCGACGGCCCGGGCGACCCTTGCCGCTCGCGACCTTGGCTGGGACGTGCAGCTGTCCGTCCCCGCGTCCTCGTTCGTGGCCGAGTACCGGTCGCTGGTCGGCAAGGCGTCCGAAGGTGTCGTGCTGCCCTTCCCCTTCCGGGACGAGTGGTTCAACAGCAACGTCCTGACGGAGCTGCTGCTGCGCTACTACGTGGCGTACGGGCTCGGGGCGTTGCCGCAGCTGGACACCCTCGTCCTCGACGTGCCGGTGCTGGCGATCGCTGCCGTCGACGCGGTCGATCTCGTTGCCGCCGCCGTCGAGCAGGAAGGCACCCGCGACCCCGCCCGCATCGCCGAGGTCCTGCCGACCATCACGCATGACGGGGTGCTGCGGACCTACTCCCTCGCCAACCGCGAGGCGTGGTCCCCGGACGACGTCTTCGTCGGTCGCTTCCACGAGTTGGCCACGGTCTTCGACGTCGACCATCGCATGGACCCCGAGGCCCAGAAGGACTTCTGGGAGTCGCAGGTCGCCGCCGACTACATCCCGCAGTCCGTCCTCGACGGCCCCGCCGGTCCCTTGCTGGAGCGCCTGCTGTCACGTGGACGCGAGGTCCTGCCCACCTACGTCGCCCCGTCCCCGCCACCCGGCCCCGTCGCGAGGCCCGCCGATGGGTGAGCTGTTCCAGGCCGCCCCGACCGGGCTTGGCGTGGGCGTGGCCTACGGCCTGTTGGCGGCCGCCGTTGCTGTGGCGACGCGAGCGACCCGGACGCTGCACCTCGCCATCGGCCCGGCGGTCGTGCTCGGCGCCTTGGTGCATCTCATCCTCGTCGCTGACGGCCGCGCCCCGACCGTGGTTGCACTGGCGGTCGGGATGGCGGTCGGGGCGCTGGCGTCCGCCTTGCTGGAGCCGTTGGTGCTCGGCCGTTTCCGGGACGGGGC
>CBDTZE010000278.1:0-3584 GCA_965364815.1 uncultured Nitriliruptoria bacterium
CGCGACGACCGGTGCGGTTGTGGCCGTCGACGCGTACGGCCCGATCTCGGACAACGCCGGTGGCATCGCCGAGATGGCGCACCTGCCCCCGGAGGTCCGTGAGGTCACCGACTCCCTGGACTCGCTGGGCAACACGACCGCTGCTGTCGCCAAGGGCTTCGCCATTGGTTCCGCCGCGATCACCGCCCTGGCGCTGTTCCGTTCCTTCACCGCAGCCGTGTCCCCCGAGGGCACCGTGCTCAACCTCGACATCACCCAGGTCCCGGTCCTCATCGGCCTGTTCCTCGGTGCGATGATCACCTTCGCGTTCGCCGCCCTGACCATGAAGTCGGTCGGTCGCGCTGCGCAGGCCATGATCGTCGAGGTCCGTCGCCAGTTCGCCGAGATCCCCGGTCTGCGCGAAGGCAAGGAAGGCGCTGTCGCCGACCACGCCAAGTGCATCGAGATCTCGACCAAGGCCTCGCTGCGTGAGATGGTCCTGCCCGGTGGCCTCGCCATCGTGCTGCCGCTCGCCATCGGCTTCGTCTCCACCCAGGCGCTCGGCGGCTTCCTCGCCGGTGCCCTGACCTCCGGCTTCATGCTCGCCATCTTCATGAGCAACGCCGGTGGCGCGTGGGACAACGCCAAGAAGTACATCGAGGCCGGCAACCACGGCGGCAAGGGCTCCGAGCAGCACAAGGCTGCCGTGACCGGTGACACCGTTGGTGACCCGTTCAAGGACACCTCGGGCCCCGCGATGAACATCCTGATCAAGGTCATGACCATCGTGTCGCTGGTGTTCGCACCCGCGTTCCTGTGATCTGACCTGACGCAGTCCACGCGACGCCCCGACCACCACGGTCGGGGCGTTGCTCGTTTCCCACGCAAAGCCCCGGCCATTGGGGCCATGCGGTCAACCACCCGTCAACGGCGTTCGGGGCGTTTCCCCCTGTCCGCAGACCGCAACTCAGGTGCGCTCAGACCGGCGTCGGGTACGCGTGGCAGACCGGACCGGGCGCCATCGGGCCATGTGGGCGAGACTGGCAGTTCTGCTTTCGTCCCCCGGGGTCCCACATGCTCATTCGTCGATGGTTGAACTCTGCACTGGCAACAGCGCTCGTCGCATCGACGTTGACCGTGGGGACGGCACAGGCGGCCGCGCCCCTGGCGTCCTACTCCAACCTCGAGGTCGATGACACCGCCGACCTCCCGGACCTGGACGTCACGGACAACGTGTGCCTGACCGTGTCGGGCACCTGCACCCTGCGTGCGGCCATCATGCAGGCCAACGAGGCCACGGGAACCGGGTCGAAGATCAACCTCCCACCCGGCCTGTACCGACTCACCCGCACCGGCATCTTCGAGGACGCTGGCCGCACCGGCGACCTCGACGTGCTCACGGACCTCACGATCTCCGGCAAGGGTGAGGCAAGCACCATCATCGACGCGGGCGGGATCGACCGCGTGTTCGAGATCTCGCTTTCCAACGCGCTGGCGACGGTCAAGTTCGAACACCTCACGGTCCGCGGGGGCAACGCCATCCTCGCCAGCGGCGGAGGAATTTGGGCGCACGGGCTGGGAACCTTCGAGTTCGACGGCGTGACCGTCGAAGGCAATGAGGCCTGGTTGGACGGCGGCGGACTGTTCACGACGATGCGGTCCTACGCCACCCCCTCATCGTTCATGCCGGAGACGAACACCTTCAAGAACAACGTCGCCGGCCAAGACGGCGGCGGCGTCGCAACGACCGCGCCGTTCCAGGCAGACGAGACCAACATTCTCGACAACGTCGCCGGGCGGGACGGCGGCGGAATCCACAACGCCTACACGGCCGCCCCGGTCAACCTCCTGCTGCACACGACCATCGCCGGGAACGCTGCTGGGCGCAACGGCGGAGGACTCTCACTCGCCGCCGGAGTCGGGCAGCGCCTGCGTGACATGACGATCAGTGGCAACACCGCTGGCAGGCAGGGCGGTGGCCTGAACCAGACGGACTCCTTGCTCGACGTCTACCGGACAACCGTCGCGCTCAACGAGTCCAAGGCCGGCGGTGGCGGCCTGCACGCGGTCACCGGAGACGTCGTCGTCACCGAATCCGCGTTCGTGGACAACGCCGGACCGGAGGCCGACTGTGGCGGCACGTACACCACCGAGTCAGTGACCAAGACCGCGGTCGGAACCTGTGACGCGCTGACCTTGGGCGCGGATTCCGCCGCAGGGCTCAACGGCGGGTTGAGCACGCTCGCTGACAACGGTGGGGCCACACTGACGCTCCTGCCCCTGCCCACATGGGGCGGTGTCGACCTCTTCGAGTGCGTGGGCGGCAACGACCAGCGTGGCGCCGAGCGCCGGACGGGCATCACAGGCGGCCTGGACTTCGGCCTCTGCGACGCCGGTGCCGTGGAACACCTCGCCGTACGCACACCCGATCGCTTCGACGATGCCGTCGGCAGCTGGGCATGTGACGAGGCCGTCCCCAACGACTGCACCCTGCGTGCCGCCCTCGAATCCTTCGACGCCCTCGTCCAGCTGTCCACCGGCACCTACACGATCGACCGGACCCTCGAGGTCAACGCCGGCACGCAGATCATCGGCGCCGGGATGGACGCCACGTTCATCGACGCAACGGGTGCAGACACCCGTGTCCTCGACATCCTGCGGGGCGGCAACGTCCTGCGAGACCTGACGGTGACCGGCGGCAACGTCGTCAACGCCGCCGATGCCGTCGGGGCATCGACCAGCCTGCTCGCCGGTGGCGCGATCGCGTTCACCAGCGACGACTCCGACTTCGCCACCACGGTCATCGACCGCGTCCGGTTCTTGGCCAACGGCGCCGTCGACGCCGGAGGCGCGATCGCCCACAACGGGGGCAACAACCTGTTCGTGATCATCCAGGACTCGGTGTTCGAGGGCAACACCGCGGAGCGAGGCGGGGCGCTCTTCTACGACAGCGGCATGACCGCTCACGTCGTGGACAGCCACTTCCTCGGCAACGGACTGACGATCGTTGGTGGAGCCCCCAAGGCTCGACTTGGTGGCGCCATCCACTGCTTCGAATGCGACGGACTCATCACCCGGAGCCTGTTCGAGGACAACGCAGCCACCGGGGCCGGTGGCGCGATCCATGCCGACGGCGCGACCCCCATCGAGGTGACCAACGACACCTTCGTGGGCAACCACGCCGGATCCGACCCGAGAGCCTTCGATGCGCCCGGAGGTCCCGGGGCGATCGAGCCTGCTGCGGTGGGCGGGGCGATCCTTGTCGCCAACAACGACGACACGGGGATCCTGCACAACACCTTCGTCGGGAACACGAGCCAAGGATCCGGCGGCGCCGTCGCGACCAACAACACGGGCGTCCAACTCGCCGACTCCGCCTTCGCAGACAACGTCGCCGTGGACGGCTCGGATCACTGCAGTGGACTGTGGGATGACAGCGGCTTGGGCAACTTCTTCGACAGCGCGCCCGGCTGCGTCTCCACGTCAGGGGACCAGGACTCGTTCCGCACCATCGTCCCGGACACGACCGTCAACAACCTCGCCCTCGGGCCCCTCCAGGCCAATGGCGGGTCGCAGCGGAACTTCATGCCCCTGCCGGCGGCGCC
>CBDTZE010000279.1:0-3572 GCA_965364815.1 uncultured Nitriliruptoria bacterium
GGCGCCCGCCTGCGGGTCGATGCCGACCTCGGCCTCGGCCCCCACTTCCACCTCACCGGCCGCGAGGGCGGGACTGGCGGTGATGGCCGTGGCCATCGTGGCGAAGCCCAGTACGGGCAGGGGGCGCAGGGCAAGGCGGCGGCGCGTCACGTCGAGGCTCTCAGTCGAAGGCGTCGCATTCCTGCCCGAGCAGGACGACCGTCAAACCCCCGGCGTGAGCCGCCCGACGACATCGCGTCGGAACATCGGGCAGGATGGGAACCCGTCGACCTCACGGAGTGTGCGCCATGGGCCGCCTCGATCAGCTCGATCTCTCGCAGGCCGTCACGCGCGCCGAGGAGAAGGAGCGCCTCGAACGCGCGTGGACGCGCCTGCAGTTGCTCCGGCTCAGCCTCGGTGGGCAGCTCGGTGGGCAGCTCGGGCCGGGGGTGTGCGTGGTGTTCGAGGGCTGGGACGCGGCCGGCAAGGGTGGCTGCATCAAGCGGCTGGTCAGCCCGATCGACCCGCGCCACGTGACGGTCATGCAGTACGCCGCCCCGACGCCGCGTGAGGCTCGTCACCACTTCCTGTGGCGGTTCTGGCCGTACCTGCCCGGCGAGGGCGGCATGGTCGTGTTCGACCGGTCCTGGTACGGCCGCGTGCTCGTCGAACGCGTCGAGGGGTACGCCGCCGAAGATCAGTGGCGTCGCGCGTACCGCGAGATCGCCGACTACGAACGGACGCTCGCTGACGAGGGCATGGTCATCGTGAAGTTCTGGCTGCACCTTTCCGAGGAGGAGCAGTTGCGCCGCTTCGAGCGGCGGGCACGCGACCCGCTCAAGGCGTGGAAGCTGACGGACGAGGACTGGCGCAACCGGGCGAAGCGGCCGGCCTACGAGTCGGCCGTCGAGGACATGTTGGCCCTCACCGATCACAACGACGCCCCCTGGTACGTGATCCCGGCTGAGTCCAAGCGGCATGCCCGCGTCACGGTCTGCGAGACCGTCATCGCGGAAATCGAGAAGGGCATGCGACGTTGGGGGCACGAGCCCCCGCCTGCCTACACCGAACTGCGCGAGGGGCACGACCCAACGGAGTTCGTCCCGCAAAACGTCGCCGACCGCTGGCAGGCCGAGGAGTCCTGAGGCTGGTGGCGGCGAGGGTGCATCGCCGTCAACCTCTTCAGCCGTCGGCGGCCACACGAAACCCGAGGTGGCCGCTGGTCGCGTCCGGCTCGTTGCGGGTCCGGGCGCTGACCCGGTAGCGCGCGCAGTAGGAGGCGTGGCAGAGGTAGGACCCGCCGCGCATGGCCTTGCTGGTTTCGCCGTCCTGCCAGGGGTCGGCGGTCCACTCCCATGCGTTGCCGGCCATGTCGAAGAGGCCGACATCGTTGGCGGGGAAGCTGCCGACGGGCGCGAGGCCGAGGAAGCCGTCCTCGCCCGTGTTCTCGTCCGGGAAGTCGCCCTGCCAGATGTTCGCCATGTGGACGCCGTCCGGCGTGAGGTCCGTGCCCCAGGGGAAGGGTTCCTCTTCGCGTCCGCCCCGGGCCGCCTTCTCCCACTCGGGCTCGGTCGGGAGTCGGCCACCCATCCAGCTCGCGCAGGCGCGGGCGTCGTTCCAGGACACGTGCACGACGGGATGGTCGAGGCGGTCGGTGATGTCGCTGCCCGGGCCTTCCGGCGTCCGCCAGTTCGCACCCTCGACGCCGCGCCACCACGGGGCGCCCGAGATCCGTTTGGGCATCACCCCAGCGCGTGCCTCGGGGTGGACCTGGTGCAGGAAGACGAAGGACCACCCGAAGGTCTCCGCCTCCGTCGTGTGGCCGGTCGCGTCGACGAAGGCGGTGAACTGCGCGTTGGTGACCGCCGTTGCCCCAAGTCGGAAGGTCGCGACCTCGACCGTGCGGGTGGGGCTCTCGCGGTCGCCGACGATCGCGTTCCACTGGTCGTTGCCCATGGTGAACGGGCCGGCGGGGATCGTCACCATCGCCTTGGGGAGGGTGCCTCCCTGGTGGTCACCCGGCGTCGGCGCCTGCGCCGCGCCTTCGGGACCGTTCGAGGGGTCACGCGGCGGGCTGCAACAGGACGACACGACGACTCCGGGACGGGATGGGACGAACCTATCCGGACCGGCCCGTCAGGCCGTGGCCCTCCCCGGCAACCCCCGAGGAAAGTGGGGCGTGGCGGCTCTGTCGGTCACGGCGAGGGCGTTGCTGGACCATGTCGTTCTCGTGGTTCGGGGCCTGTTCCGGGCCCCGTCGAGTGGGTGAACCGTCACTGGACGTGGATCCTTCCGGGGCGAGGACCCGAGCGCCTCGCGTAGCGTCGGCCGCCTCGAGGAGTCACCCATGTCGCACGACCATCCAGCCAGTGCCGGCCTCTCCCGTCGGTCGGTGTTGCGGGGCAGCGTCGCAGCCGGGACCGGTGTCGGCCTGGCCGCCCTCTTCCCCAGCGTTGCCGGCCTTTCCGCCGCACTGGCCCAGACCGCCGGCGGCCCGCTGGAAGCCGGCGTCGGTGTTGCGGACATCACCCCGGAGAACGGCCAGGCGTTCTTCGGGTACGTGCGCCCCGACCGGACAGCCAACGGCGTTGCGGTCCGGCTGTTCGCCCGCACGGTCCTGCTTCGGTCGGGATCGCAGTTGCTGGCCTTGGTCACGGCGGACGTCGGCGCATCGCTGGACAAGCCAGGTGTGCTGCAGCACGTCGAGGACCTGGGCCTGACCCAGGAGAACGTGATGCTCGGGGCGACGCACACCCATGCCGGCCCGGACGAGTGGACCGACTGGCTCGAAGAGCGGATCGCCCAGAGCATCCGCGCGGCCCATGCCGACCTCGCCCCGGCCGTCGCCGGCTGGGCCAAGGGCACGCTGGACGGCGTGAACCAGTCGAGGTCCGTCGAGGCACACCTCGCGAACCACGGGATGGACCTGCCGGTCGGATCGGCCACGCCCGATGACGACCCCGACGGCGCGGACCACACCCGCGACCTTTCGCTGCGCGTGCTCCGGATTGATCGCCCCGACGGCACGCCCCTGACGGCGTGGTCCATCTTCGCGGTCCATCCGACGGCGTTCCCGAACACCAACACGCTGTTCTCGGCAGACCTGTCGGGGCTGGCCGTCCGTCGCTTCCAGGCTGGCTTCACCGCAGGCCCGGACGCGTTCGGTCTCACCTCGGCCACCGTGACCGGGGCGCCCGTCGGGATCCTCGCCAACGGCAACCAGGGCGACATGATCTCCCTGTACGAATCCTTCAGCCCACACGCCTGTGCCGACCTGGCCGCACAACGACTCGCGACCGGGATGCGCGAACTCTGGGACGAGGCCGGGACCCGGCTCCGCGCCGACCTGCCGATCGATGTCCGCTGGACCCGGATGGGCTACGAGGGCCAGGTCGTGGACGACGAGGGGCACCAGGTCGCAGACCAGGCACTCTGGGGCCTGCCTTTCCTGGGTGGCGCGAAGAACGGGCCGTCGCCGTTCTATGCCGGGGGCACCGAGGGGCAACGCCGACCGGCGGCCCTCGCTGACCCGGTGCAGGGGCGCAAGATCATTGCCGGCCCGGCCCCGTGGCGGAATGACCCAGAGCTGCAGG
>CBDTZE010000280.1:0-3569 GCA_965364815.1 uncultured Nitriliruptoria bacterium
CTGCATCACGCCGGGGATGTCGACGAAACGGAGGTCGACGAACTCGAACCCCTCGTCTTCGATCATGGCCAGCACGTCGGCTGCCGTCTGCGGTGAGCCTGACAAGGTCGCATCCTTTTGCACGGGGGTTTCTCGGTGGTGCTGGGGGGCGACCCCAAACACCGGTGAAAGGCGATCCAAGCGCGTTCGCGCAGACCGCGCACATCCAACTCCTGCCGAAAGCGCCCCGACCCGAGCACAGCGCGGGGGTCGGGGCACTTCGAGCAGGTTCAGGCCTTGGCGAGTGCCGAGCAGACGGTGTCCGTCATGAGGGCAGCCACGAGGTACGGGTCAGCGTTCGCGTTCGGTCGCCGGTCCTCGAGGTAGCCCTTCTTGTCCACGGCGACCTGCCAGGGGATCCGCACGGACGCCCCGCGGTCGGACACGCCGTAGCTGTACTGGTCGAATCGCTGGGTCTCGTGGGCGCCGGTGAGGCGGTCCTCGATGCCGAAGCCGTAGCCGACGAGGTGCTTGGCAGGCACGCCCTCGGCGCCCAGGGCGTCGCAGCCGGCGATGATGGCGTCGTACGCCCCGTCGCCTTCACGCATGGAGGCGGTCGAGAAGTTGGTGTGCATCCCGGCGCCGTTCCAGTCGCCCTTCATCGGCTTGGCGGCGATGGAGATCTCGACGCCGTACTTCTCGCCCATGCGGTAGAGCAGGTAGCGAGCAACCCACATGTGGTCGCCGACCTCGAGGGTGTCCGACGGTCCGATCTGGAACTCCCACTGACCGGGCATGACCTCGGCGTTCGTGCCGGAGATCTTCAGGCCGGCCTCGATGCACAGCGTGGTGTGCTCCTCAACGAGGTCGCGGCCGTGGATCTTGATCGCGCCGACGCCGCAGTAGTAGGGGCCCTGCGGGGCGGGGAAGCCGCCGTCGGGGAAGCCAGCCGGCCACCCTGTCTTGGCGTCGAGCATGGTGTATTCCTGCTCGAGGCCGAACCACGGCTCCTGGTCGCCGTACATGTCGAACGCCGCGCGCGCCTTGGCACGGGTGTTCGTCGGCAGGGGCGACATGTCCTTGGGGTCGAAGGTCTCGCACATCACCAGGATGTTGTCGCCGCCGCGGATGGGGTCCGGGCACTGGAAGACGGGCTTGAGGACCACGTCGGACTGGTCGCCGGGGGCCTGGTTCGTCGACGAACCGTCGTAGCCCCAGATGCCGGGGGTCTCACCGTCGGCGAGGATCTTGGTCTTGGAACGGATCTCGGCCGTGGGGACGGTGCCGTCGATCCAGAGGTACTCGGCGCGGTAGGCCATGAGCAGTCCTGTCGTGTGCTTTGTCGGAAGCTTCTTGCGGGCGAAAGTGTCCGAGGACTGCGTTACGGCTGTGTTTCGTGACCGGGTCATCACCGTCAAACCTTGCAACCGCACGGGCCCCTCGGGGTGCCGCCGGGGCGCGTCGTACGGTGGCGTCCGACCGCTTCGCATCCACCCTCCGGAGCTGCTGCATGTCCCCCCTGGCCCTGCTCGCCACCACCACGTTCACGCCATCCGGCGACGCCGACCTGTTCAAGGACGTCGTCGGCCAGGCCAATCCCGCTGCCTGCGTCGACCGCACGGCGTGTGACCTGATCCTCGAGTGGACCGGCAACGCCTCCCTCGCCAAGGCGCTCGCGGCGATCGTCGAGCCCCTGTTCGAGGTGTTCATCGTCGTGCTCCTGATGGTGATCGGTCGGGCGCTGCTGCGTCGCGTCGTCGGCATGGTCGTCACGCAGATGAAGCAGCCAGTCGGCACCAACGCCTTCCACAAGCTCGCGGACAAGGTCGACGGCGGCCACGACGCGAGGCCGGTCAGCGCCGATCGACGCAAGCGTCGGGCGGAGTCGATGGGCGCCTTGATGCGCTCGATCGGCTCAGCCGTCATCTGGACCATGGGCGTGCTCATGATCCTTGGCGCCTTCAACATCAACCTCGCCCCGCTGATCGCGGGCGCAGGGATCGTCGGTGTGGCGCTCGGCTTCGGTGCGCAGGACCTGGTCAAGGACTTCCTGTCCGGCGTGTTCATGCTGATCGAGGACCAGTACGGCGTCGGTGACACCGTCGATGTCGGTGACGCGGCCGGGATCGTCGAGGGCATCAGTCTGCGCACGACGCGAATCCGCGATGTCGAGGGCCGGCTGTGGCACGTGCCCAACGGCGAGATCCGGCGCGTCGCCAACTCCAGCCAGGCGTGGGCCCGCGCGCTGCTCGACGTCGACATCGCCTACGGCGCCGACATCGACGACGCGATCAAGGTCATCGAGGCGGCCGGGCGCCAGATGGCGCTGGAGGAGAAGTGGGACGCCCTCTTTCTCGAGGAGCCCGAGGTCTGGGGCGTGCAGAACCTCGCCGCCGACTCCATCCAGCTGCGCATCGTCATCAAGACGAAGGCCGGCGAGCAGTTCGGCGTCGGCCGCGAGTTGCGCCGCAGGATCAAGTACGCCCTCGACGCCGCGGAGATCGAGATCCCGTTCCAGCAGCGCACCATCTGGCTGCGCAGCGACGACGGCACCGAACTCATGACGAAGAAGTCCGCCAAGAAGGCCACCACGAAGAAGGCCACGGCCAAGAAGGCGACCGCGAAGAAGGCCCCGGCCACCACGTCTGAGAAGAAGGCCAACAAGGCCGCCGCCGAGGCGAAGAAGAATCGCGACGAGCCGGAAGCTCGCGGCGCACAAGCGGAGGTCTGAGCTGGCTGCCACCTTCGCCGTCGCGGGCGTCGACGTCACGTCGGCGCCCCGACCTGGCAAGCCGATCACGGTCGCCCGCGGCCTGGTCGAGGGCGATCGGCTCACGATCGACGGCGTCGACGACCTGCTGACCATCGCGGCCTACGCAGACGCTCTCCGGGCGCTGCCGCCGTCGCTCGTGGCCATCGACCACCCCTTCGGGATGCCCCGGGCCTTCCTCGAGGACCTCGACTGGCCGCGCGACTTCGTCCGTGCCCTGGAACGCGGTCAGGCCCTGGGGCTTGAGGGCTTCCGGGCCGAGGTCGCCGCCTTCCGCGATCGTCAGCCGGCCGGTGCGAAGCACCCGCTGCGTGCCATCGACCTCGTCGCGAAGTCCGCCAGCCCGGTCAATGTCGTGAACCCGCCGGTCGGCCGCATGTGGCAGGCCTGTGGGCCGGTCCTGCTCGACGTCGGCGCCGACGTCCGCCCGGGCCGTCCTCGTCGGGGCGCCACCATCACCGTCGTGGAGGGCTATGCCGCGTTGGTCGCTGAGGCGCTCGTCGGGTCACGGTCGTACAAGTCCGAGGCCGCGCGAGGTGACACCGGGGAGCGGCGCCGGCTTCGCAAGGACCTCGTCGAGGCACTGGGGTCGACACGTTGCCTGGAGGTCTACGGCGTGACCGTGCGGCTGCCCTCGCACCTGCGCCTGGCCTTCCTTGAATCGCACCAGGCCGACCGGCTCGACGCCGTGCTCCTGGCCGTGCAAGCGGCGTGGGCGGGGCGTCAACCGGACCTCGGCATCCCGGCCGACGCCGATGCCGTCGAGGGCTGGATCGCTGACCCTGCGACGCAACCGGGTGCAGGGCCCCCCTCGGTGGCC
>CBDTZE010000281.1:0-3566 GCA_965364815.1 uncultured Nitriliruptoria bacterium
CTGCCCGCCTGCTGCCCTCACGCTAGGCCATGACCGGCATCGCCACGGTCGTCGGTGCCGTCGCCAGTGCCGTCGTCGTGACCGCTGGCACGCCGTCGATCCAGTTCGCCGACCCCGACAACGGTGTCTGTCCCGACGGCTACCTCCTCGTCGACCGTGCCGAACTGATCGCCGAGCACACCTTCGCGACGGGTGGCAGCGAGTCGAACAACGTCGACCCCTCGCGCATGCTCGACCCCACCTGCATGATCGACAACCTTCCGGAGTCCTTCTCCGAGCGCATGGCGATGGCTGCGGCGGATGACGCCAGCGCCCCGGCTCCCGGCTCCTACGCGGGCGCCTACGAGCAGGCCGAAGCGCTGTCGACGGCCACCGCCCAGGCCAAGGTCCCGAACATCGCCGGCCTCTGGCAGCCCTACGGCACGGGACTGCTCATCGGTGACGACGAGCGCTACACCGAGACTCGCCAGCAGGGCCTGACCGACCTCGCCGGCCGCATCGACTCCCTTGTCCTCGACGAGGAGTCCGGCCGCATCTTCGCCGCCGGCGGCACGTCCGGGGTCTGGATGTCCGACGACCTCGCCGAGACCTGGACGTCCATCGGCGACAACCTGCCCTCGCCTGCCAACGGGGCGATCGCGTGGACCTCGGAGGGCGGCGGCACCCTGGTGGCCGTCTCCGGTGAGCCCACGTTCGGCGGCAACCTGTATGCCGGCAACGGCGCGTTCTGGACCAACGACCTCGGCGCCACCTGGAACAAGGCCGCTGGCGTCCCTGAGGGCGCGTTGGGCTTCGCGGTCGAGGTCGACCCGGCCTCCCCGTCGATCGTCTACGTCGGCACCAGCCTCGGGCTGTTCCGTTCCGATGACGCGGGACGCACCTTCACCAACGTCGCGTTGCCGACGTCCGACGAGTGCGCCGGCGTCAACCAACTCGGCACCGTCTGCGACACCGCCAACGTCGTCACCGACGTGATCGTCATGAAGCCGGGTGGCGCCACGAACGAAGCCGGTGGCCAGGTGCTGGCCGCCGTCGGCCACCGCAACGAGGCCCGCACGTATCCCACCGGCGAGACCCGCTCCCCCGGCCAGGGCCTCTACTTCTCCGACACCGGTGAGGTCGGCAGCTTCGAGCACCTCGGGCTGCTCTCGACGGACCTGACCAACATCGGCTTCGCCTCACAGGAACGCCAGGGCCGCGTCGAGTTCGGCCAGGCCACCGGCGACGCGCAGGACCACAACATCATCTACGCGATCGTGTCGGACCCGGCCGCGATGGCTGGTGCGACGCCTGCGATCGACCTGCCCGAGGGCCCGGACCAGCAGGTCCCGGACCCCCGCGACATCGTCAGTGACGCCGAGTGCAACGCGTTCGGCCTGTGTGTCGGCGTGGCACCCAACTCGGCGCTCAACGGTCTGTACGCCTCGACCGACTTCGGCCAGACGTGGATCCGCATGGCGGACGACGTCGAGATCGCCGACAACCCGGCCACCGGCTCCGCGCTCTACCCGGTCCGGGCGCTCATCGCCCCGGGTGTCCAGGCTTGGTACAACCAGTGGATCGAGCCCGACCCGACCGTGACCGACCCCATCACCGGCGCCCCGGCGCGTCTGCTCTTCGGTCTCGAGGAGATCTGGTCCGGTGTCTCGCAGGTCGGCGTGCCCTTCAACGGCCCGGCCCAACTCGGCCCGTCCGACTTCGAGGTCGTCGGCCGGTACTTCGGTGGCCAGCGGTGCGCCTTCCTCGACAACCCGGTCCCGACGCCAGCGTGCCCCACGGCCCGTCCGATCACGACCGACTACACCACGCACCCTGATCAGCACGACGCCCTGTGGATCCCCAAGGACGACGGCGGCGTGGTGCTGCTGACGGCGAACGACGGCGGCGTCTACAAGGCCGACCTGGCCGCCGGCGAGCGGATCGACAACAACTCGTGGGAGACGGCGAACACCGGCATGAACACGCTGCTGCCGTACTCCGTCGCGGTCTCCGAGGACGGCACGGTCTACCTGGGCCTCCAGGACAACGGCACTGCGAAGATCGACCCGGAGACGGGCGAGTACGCCATGGTCTACGTCGGTGACGGCACCTACGCGACCGTCGACCCGTTCGACGGGAACATCTCCGTCGCGGCCACGCCCGGTGGTGGATTCGCCAGCTCCACCAACGGTGGCGAATCCTTCGACACCGGTCGTGGCACGGCCGGCGACGACGCGTTCCAGTTCGTGACGCCGTGGAAGCTCGACCCGATCGACGAGACCCACCTGATCACCGCGGGCAACAAGGTCCACGTGTCGAGCACGGGTCTGCCGGGTGGGTTCAGCGAGTCGTTCGACCTCGGCGAGTCCAAGGAACAGCCGGGCATCATCAACCTCGGTACGGCCATGGCCGCCCGCGGTGACGCTGAGTACGTCGCCTACTGCGGTGTCTGCGACGTCTACCGCAATGCCGGGTTCCGCTTCTTCTCCGGCATCGCGACGAACGTCGGTGACGACGACTACGAGGTCGGCTCCGCCACCGGCTGGCACCACGCCACCGCCGAGGGTCTGCCCGAGCGCTACGTCACCGACCTCTGGGTCGACGCAGCCGACGACGCCACCCTCTACGCGACGCTCGGCGGCTACGCCGGGCGCCGCTGGGCCGGCATCGACACCTTCACGGACCCGGACCGTGGCGTGAACTCGCAGGGCGGCCTCGTCTACAAGTCCAGCGACGCGGGCGAGACCTTCGTCGACATCTCGGGCGACCTCCCGCAGACGCGAGCCAACTGGGTCATCCAGCGCGGTGAGCAACTGCTGGTCGCGACCGACGTCGGCGTGTTCCTGTCCTCCGACATGAACGGCACCTCGTGGGCCAAGCTCGCAGGCATGCCGAACCACCCGGTCAAGCAGATCCAACTGCAGCCGGAGCACGAGGACGTCCTGTTCGCCGCGCTCTACGGCCGCTCCATCTGGACCTACACGTTCGGCACCGAGGTCGCCCCGGTGACCCCGATCGCCCCGGCGCCCGACCCCGTCGACGTCCCCGCGACGCCGGTGACCGGCGGCGGTGCGGCCGCGCTGGGGGTGGCGTTGCTGGGTGGCGGCTGGGCGCTGCGTCGCCGCAGCACTCGCGGCCTCATCGGCTGACCACCACCTACCGCAACCTCGAGGGGATCGTTCGTCACGAGCGATCCCCTCGTTGCGTTTGGTGCCCTGCGGCCGCGTGCGGGGCGCGCGAAACCGTTGCGTGGCGCAACCGTCAGTCAGAGCCACGCCTAGCCTGCCGCCCATCGCCCGCCCTCCGACGCGTGGACCCTGCATGCCCAGCCTTCGTCGCCCGCACCGCCTCCTCGGGATCGGCCTCGCCGCTGTCCTCGCCGGGGGCACCTTCGTTGCCACGTCGACGGGCCCCACCGGCCAGGGCCCACTGGCGCAGCCGGCGGAGCGTCACTGCCCGTCGGGCTACACGCTGGCCGACTACGCGGCCCTGGAGGCCAACGCCCAACTGGGCATCACCGAGGGCGAGACCTACGGCGCCCCGGCCGATCCCTCGCTCATGGCCGCCCCGGTCTGCGTGCTCACCAA
>CBDTZE010000282.1:0-3565 GCA_965364815.1 uncultured Nitriliruptoria bacterium
TGCAGGACAACCCCGGCCACTCACTGGCCATCGACCTCGAGCCGCATCTGCCGCTCGTGACCCACGTCGTGCGTCAACTCGCTTCACGCGTCCCGTCCCACGTCAGCCGCGAGGCCATGTGGGTCCACGGCGCCGTCGGCCTGGCCCTGGCCGCCCAACGGCACGCCGTCGAAGGTGGCGCCGGCACGACCTTTGGCACCGGCGCCTTGCGTGCGGTCCGCAGTGAGGTCGTCGAGGGACTGCGTCGCAACGTCCCCCTCCCCTCCAACGCCGACCTCGCGGGCCTCCTGGGCACGACGACGGCTGTCGTGGCGCGTCACCGTGCCACCCTCGCGGCGCACGCCACGACCGTCGTCACGGTGGCGGCTGACGCCCCGCGAGACCGCGCCACCACGCGTCCTCGCGTCGGAGCATGGGTGGCCGCAACCGCCTGAATTCGGCGGTTTCTTGAGGAATTGGCGAGTATTTCTCCAATTCGCGCGCTGACTGCCCGCCCCGGGGCCTGTAGCACTCTGTAGTCAAGCAACTGCGCTGTGTGGTCGATGCCTCAGGCATGCGCACCTTCCCCCGCCTCCGGTCCACCCTCGCCGCCTCGATGCTGCTCGGCCTTCTCGCCGCAGCACCGGCCCAGGCCGAGGAGTCGACGCCGACCACCGATGCGCAGCAGAACCCCGCCACGACGTCCTTCGACGCCGCGGTGGACGTCACCGCGATCGACCTCGTCAATGCGGAACGGGCCGCCAACGGCCTCCCGGCACTGGTCGAGCACCTCCAGCTCACCCGCATCGCCCGGGAGCACAGCAAGACCATGGCCGCCAGCTCGGACCAGGGCGGCAACTGCGGCGACGGCGCAACGCTGCGCCACCGTGCACCGCTCTCCAGCGGGATCACCGCCAACTGGCGCGTCCTGCGCGAGAACGTGGGCTGCGGACCGGACAAGGACGCTGACCGCCTGCACCGCGCCTTCATGCAGTCCGCCGGCCACCGCGACAACATCCTCGCCGACGACATCACCTCGATCGGCATCGGCTCCTGGATCGACGCTGACGGCGCCCTCTGGGTCACGCACCTCTTCATGCGCGGCGGCAACCTCCCGCAGCTCGACGTCGTGACCGAGGGCCTCCTCGCCGCCGCCGACCACCTCGCCACGGGCCAGGACTTCGAGGGCGTCGTGCTCTCCCGCTCCGACGTCTTCGCTGACTCCCTGGGCGGCGCCGCCCTCGCCGGCGACGCCCTCCCGATCCTCTTCACGGACGCACCCGGCGGCGACGAGACCAACCCGGTCCTGCGCCCCGCCGTGCGGGCCGCCATCGATGCCCTCACCGGCGGCGACGGCATCGTCTACGTCCTCGGCGGCTCCAAGGCGATCTCGCCTGCCGTCGCAGCCGAACTGGCCACCGCGGGCTATGACGTCCGCCGCCTCGCCGGCACGGACCGCATCTCGACCGGCGTCGCGATCGCCAACGAGGTCATCGCCCGCAACGGCGCCCCCTCGCACATCCTCATCGCCTCCGCCTTCTCCTGGCCCGATGCCGTGACGGGCTCCGTCGCCGCAGCCCGCGCCGGCGTTCCGGTCCTGCTGACCCACCCCGGCACCCTCACGGAGGTCGCCGCCAACTTCCTCGCCGCCCACCAGGGCGCCGAACGCATCGTCCTCGGTGGCAGCGCCGCCGTCAGTGACGCCGTGACCGCGCAGGTCGGCGCCAGCCGCGTGCAGGGCCCCGGACGCATCGAGACCTCACTGGCCATCGCCCAGGGGCTCTTCGGTGAGGCCACCAGCGAGACCATGCTGATCAACGCCTACGCCCCGACCTCCTGGGCGACCTCGCTTGCCTGGGCCGGCCGCTCGGTCCGCGAGGCCACCCCGCAGCTCCTGGTCGCACCCAACGGGCGCCAGCCGGAGCCGGTCGAGTCCTACATGGCCTCGCGCAGCGGCACGAACTACTGACCTCCACCACCCACGCATGACGAAGGCCGGCCCCGCGGGGCCGGCCTTCGTTGCGTCTGGTGCGTCAGCGAGTCACTCGCCGACGGCCCGCGTGATCGGGGTGACGGTCGCACCCTCGACTGGCGCGGGAGCTGCCTTGGGCGACTCGGCGCGCTCCATGGGGAAGTCGCGGACCTCGCCCTGGAGTTGGCTGATGACCGGGCCCAGGGCGATCGCGAAGACGCTCTGGCCACGTTGCAGGAGGTCGATGACCTGCTGCTGGTCGTCGACGGCGTAGACCGTCTTGCCGTCCGAGACGAGCGTCTGGTCGTTGATGCTGTCCCCACGGCCACGCAGGTCCTCCACGGCCGCGCGCACGCGCTGCAGGGAGACGCCGGTGTCGAGCAGCTTCTTGACCACACGCAGCTGCACGATGTCGTCGAAGCTGTAGAGCCGCTGGGTGCCGGAGCCCTTTGCCTCCTGGACCGTCGGGCTCACCAGTTCCGTGCGGGCCCAGTAGTCCAGCTGGCGGTAGGTGATCCCGACGATCTTGCAGACGTTGGGACCGCGGTAGCCCGAGGGACCCTCGATGGTCTCGACTCCCTCGTCGAGTGCCTCGACAAGATCGTCGGTGTCGCGCAGGACCGGCTGGTCGCCTGTCCCGGACTCGTTCTGGACCGTCATGTTCTCGCCTCCGCCGAGCCCTCGCGGGCTCCCCTTGGTCATCATGTCCGCGCCGTGGCCACCCCGCCTGCCTGCGTCGACCGGGACTGCCATCCCGACCTCCACGCGGAGGGGTCACACCGCTGGAACTACTTCCACCAGATTACGGAACCCGACCCCACCGAGTCAACGATGGTGGAGCGCTCCACCCGGGTCCCACTCCACTTCGATGCCTGAACGACACGTCGGATGGGCTCTGGCTCGGGGTTCGGCCCGGCCGGGCCAACCTCTCACTCCCCTGCCGGCCGCGCGGCCGCCGACGGGTGTCGCCGCGTCAGCTGGCGAAGTCCTCGGGGGTGATCTTGTCCAGGAACTGACGGAACTGACGGACTTCCTCGTCGGGGTCCACGTCCTCGGCGTCGCCTTCGGCGTCGATCTCGAGGCCGGCCTCGTCGAGGACTTCCTCCGCCCCGAAGATCGGCACGTCCTTGAGCCGGCTGGCAAGCGCGATCGCATCAGAGGGCCGTGCCGACACCACGTGGACGGACTCGCCCTGGCGCAGGTGGAGTTCCGCGAAGAACGTGCCGTCCTGCAGATCCGTGACGTGGACCGCTTCGAGCGTGAGTTCCGCCTCTTCGAGGACCTTGACGAACAGGTCGTGGGTCATCGGCCGCGGCGTTTCCACCCCCTGCAGGGCGAAGGCGATGGCCGTGGCCTCGACCGCGCCGATCCAGATCGGCAGATACCGGGTGCCGCCGGTCTCCTTGAGCAAGACGATGGGGGTGTTCGCGGGCAATTCCACCCTGACGCCCACCAGTTCCAACTCGATCACGTGCTGCCTCCGCGCTGTCGCGTTCCCGAGGCTAACAACGTGCGGAGGTGCCGGACGCCGCGATCACGATCCTCAGTCCCACGCCTCGGCGACCGTTGCCGCGCGCAGACAGAACCGGGAATGCTGTGCGGCGACGCCGAAGA
>CBDTZE010000283.1:0-3564 GCA_965364815.1 uncultured Nitriliruptoria bacterium
GGGATGGCGACCGCCACCTGCGGACGGGCCACCGGGGCGGCAACGAGCCCGGCCTGCTGGCCACAGACGATGGTGGCAGTCGTCTGCGCGACGACCTCGCGCGCCATCAGGGCGCGCACGGGGAACGTCGAGCGCGTGCCGCGTGCCGAGTCGAAGCACGTCAGGCCGACGACCCAGCGCAGATTCTGGGCAACCGTGACGTCCTTGCTGAACGTGTCGTCGATCCCGCCCAGGCCGGCCGCCGTGACGGTCGCGGCGAAGCCCGTGGTCGTCGGGGCGTCGAGGCGGAAGTCGCGCTTGATCTGGACGGCCGTCACCAGGTCGGCCAGGGCCCGGGCGAGCGCCGTGGGAGCGGCGACCCCGGAGTTCGTCCCGATGTCGTTGCCCAGCGTGCAGACCAGGGGCTCGCCGATGTTGATGTCGTCCACGCCGTCGCCGTTGCAGTCGACGCCCCGGACGGCGAAGGCGCCGGTGGCCTTCGACAGTTCCTGCATCTGCCCCAGGAGCGTGGTGGCCGCGGCTGGGTTGTCGGCGGACGGGGCCGAGTTGTTGTTGTTGCCGAGTTCCTCAGGGATGTGCATCCCGATGTGCTTGATCTCTCGGCCGACCAGGGCCTCGACAGCCTCGTCGAAGCTCGCGCCGTCGGGGTCGTTCGTGATGGCCTCATCGGACGCCATCACCACGATCCGGATCGCACCGGGGCGGAAGTCCATCTGTCCGCCGGGAGCCACCGGGGCGCCCTGCGTGACCGGCCCGAGCCCGCTGCCGGTTGCCAACTGATGCAGGGCGGTGAGGTGAGGTTCACGTTCCCCGGAGCTGGCGTCGAACTGGGCGAGTGCGCGGGAGAATCCGGCCTCAGGGGGCTGGATGTTCGCGAGTCGGCGGTAGCGCATGGACCAGTCGTTGAACTCGGCCAGGCCGAACCACGCGTCGACACCCTCGTCGACCAGCAGGTCCACGATCGTGTCGAACGCCGCCCGGACCTGCTCCACGTTGTCGCGCATGGAGCCCGACGAGTCGAACAGGAAGGCGATGTCCACGGGGACGTCCTGCGCCCCGCGTGCCAGTGCGTAGCCGAGGCTCGCGACCTCTCCGGGCTGGACCTGGACGACCTGACTCAGAGGCGCGATGTTGGCGCTGCCGTCGGCCTTGCGTTCCACCGGCGGGAAGATGACGTCCTCCAGTGAGTGGCCACCGACGCTCTCGCCACCGGGGTCACAGAAGGCACCCTCGTCATGCACGTGGGTGTGCCCGTCGTCGGTGTCGACCAGGTAGAGGTTGTCGTCGTCGTGTGCCAGCCAGCGCGAGCAGATCGGGTTGGTCCAACTGGCTCCGCGCCACGGAGTCACGTCCAGCACGTCGAGGTCGAGCAGCTTCCCGATCGCGCGTTCGTACTCCCACGCACCGGGGCGCTCGCCGTCGTTGCGACCGGGCAGCAGGAGGAACTGGTCCGGCTTGGGGCCGCGGACGAAGGACTGCGCCCACGCGCCGTCGAGCTCCGAGATGTCGACCTGCTGGCCCGCCACGATCCCCGCGCCGGCGACGACGAAACGCTGGAGGAGCTCCAGCGGCGCCTCGGGGCGGTCCGAGGTGATGGTCGCCAGCAGGTCACGACGCGGCACACCCCGGTCGTCGACGCCCTGGCCGGCGATCAGCGTGGTGATGACGCGGCCCTCACCTCCGGAGATCCGATGGACCGGGCGGAAGGTCTGGCCCTTGTCCCTCGACGCGTGAATGGCCTGGCCGGTCGAGACCCAGACCGCGTTCTGGTCCTCCGGGTCGCCGGAGACCGCGGTGGCCTTGACCGCAGCCGTGGGGCTCGTCGCCGCACCGAGCACGTCGAGGTCATCGGTGGCGTCGTCGACGAGGTCGGGCTGCAGCACGGTGGCGAGGTTGAAGTTGGCACCGGCGTCGTCGGAGCGGAACACCGTGACCAGCCCCGTGTCCTGTGCGGTCTCGGCCGTCAGGTAGAGCGCCGGGATCGTCATGGGGGCGTCGGAGACCGCGATCGAGCACGGCTGCGGGTGCTGGCAGCGCAGCGGCAGTGCACGGTCCATGCGGATCGGCGGCAGGCCGGTCCCGCCCTCGATCAGGTTGGCCCCGGGCTGGATCGCCCAGAAGAGGCGCGGCTGCACGAACGTGGTCGCGCCGACCGGGTCGAGGACCAGGACGGCGACCATCCCGGGGGCCTCGCGAGGCGTGAGCACCTCGGCGATGATGGCGTCCGCCGCCTGCCCGGAGCCGTCGCCGGTGGTGAGGTCCAGCAGGACCTCCCACGTACAGCCCTTGTCGACGCTGCGATGCAGGACGCGGCCGTTGGCGGCGTAGAGCAGTTGCTGGAACGTCTTGTCGGCCACGGCCGTGGTCATCACCTGCGGCGGGGCGGCGAACTCCGGGGCGCGGATCGCGGTGTACGGGCCCTCGCTGGTGACGCGGGATTCGCAGCCCGTGGTCGACAGGTTCCAGCGGATCGTGC
Source organism: uncultured Nitriliruptoria bacterium (assembly GCA_965364815.1). Lineage (GTDB taxonomy): Bacteria > Actinomycetota > Nitriliruptoria > Nitriliruptorales > Nitriliruptoraceae > CBDTZE01. The sequence goes on from CBDTZE010000283.1 coordinate 2,477, forward strand.
CGCTGTAGGACCGGTTGCCACCGTCACGCAGGACGACGGCCGCGTAACTCATCCGGTAGATGCCGTCCGGAACGCCGTCGTCGACTGCCCGGGTGACGATCGCGCCGTTGACGACGACCGGACCCGTGGTGATGTCCTGGCCCTGTGGCCCGACGACGAACAGCTCGACGCTCTCCGGGACGATCTCGCCCTCGAACTCGACGAGGACCTCTGCCGGCGGCACGGCCACGATGGCGTCAGCGGTCGGGAAGGAGCGAACGACGCCGTGCTCGTCGGCGCTCACGGCCAGGCCGGGGAGCAGTGTCCCGACGAACGCGAGCAGCACGAGCCAGAGCGCCGGGCGTGACCGGCGCAGGACGGGGGACTTCGGAGGGATGGCCACGTCGACATCTTCCACATCCTGACCTCGTCGCCCTGCACCCACGGGCGCGCAGCGGGCGCTTTGCCCACCGGGCGGCCGATCGGTCGGCAGTTGCAGGAGAACGCGTGCGCATGGGCGAAATGCCCATCAACGACCTTCGACTACCAACGGATTCCCCGTGCGCTTCCTTCGCACCGCCTCCGCCTTCGCGGCGCTCGGCATGGCTGCCGGCTTCGGCTCCATCGCCGCCGGCCCGACCGCAGGCGGCTTCACCTCGCCTGATGTCGAGTGGCTCTCGTACCTGCCCTTCGACGTCGGCTCGGCCACGGGCCTGACGATCCGCGGTGACCACGCCTTCGTGACTTCCTGGCGCTCCGTCTCCGTCTACGAGATCTCCGACCCCAAGGCCCCGACCTTCGTGACGACCGTGCCGTTCGGCTTCCGGTTCGAGAACGAGGACGTCACGGGCAACGACGACCTGCTGTTCTTCTCGGAGTCCCTGCCGGGCGACGCCCTGCACATCTACGACATCTCGGACCCGTCGAACCCCACGGAGATCAACTCCATCGAGGGCGCCGGCGACCACACCTCGCAGTGCATCCTCAACTGCGAGTGGGTCATGGGCTCGGACGGCTCGATCACCCACGTCGGCCAGACGCCGGAGAACGCGATGAACGCGGAACTCCAGCGAGACGAGTCCGGCGCGAAGATCGACTGGCGCAAGCTG
>CBDTZE010000284.1:0-3544 GCA_965364815.1 uncultured Nitriliruptoria bacterium
AGGAGGGCGCACGGCGCAAGGCCGCCGACGAGCCCGTCAACGACAAGCCTTTCAGCTCCGAGTTGGGCAGCGTCTCGCCCGTCATCGTCGTCCCCGGCGAGTGGTCCGACGACGAGCTCGAGTACCAGGCCAAGCACGTCCACATGATGATCAACGTGAACAGCGGCTTCACGTGCGGCGCCATGCGCGTCTTGGTGACGTGGAAGGGCTGGCCGCAGCGCGATGCGTTCCTGGCCAAGCTTCGCGAGGTCATGGCGACCGCTGAGGACCGGACGGCCTTCTATCCCGGGGCGCGCGACCGCTGGGAGGCCTTCACCAAGGCCCACCCTGACGCCATCCACTACGGCAACGACAAGGGCGATGCGGTCCCGCTGACGATGCTCCCGGAGTTGGACGCCTCCGTCGAGGACGACCTGGCCTTCAAGGTCGAGGCCTTCGCCGCGCTCTTCGCCGACACGCCGATCGGCGGCGACAGCCCGGCCGACTACCTCGCTGCCGCCACGACCTTCTGCAATGAGACGCTCTGGGGCACGCTCGGTGCCACCATCATTGTGCACCCGAAGTCCCGCAAGGACGACGTCGTGGACCGTGCCGTCGAGCAGATGATCGCCGACCTTCGCTACGGCACCGTCGCCGTGAACACGTGGGCACTGCTGGCCTACGGCTACGGCGCCACGACGTGGGGCGCCTTCCCCGGCCACGCGCGCAACGACATCCAGACCGGCCGTGGCGCGGTCGGCAACACGCTGATGGTCGACCGACCACAGAAGTCAGTCATCCGCGCCCCGTGGCGGCTGGGCAAGAAGCCGCCGCAGTCGCACGACTTCAGCACCATGCCCTCGCTGGGCCCTCGTCTGCTCAAGCTCGAGGCGTACGGTGACCTGACCCAGATTCCCGGCATCGTCGCCGACGGCATCAAGGCCTGACCCATGCTCCATCGCCGCCCGTCCGTTCCCCCGGTCGTCAGCGGCGACTGGTTGCAGGCCCGACTCGACGAGGTCGTGCTGGCGGACGTGCGTTGGTTCCTGGACGGCACGCCCGGCCGCGCGGGGCACGCGGACGGCCACCTGCCGGGTGCCGTGTGGGTGGACCTCGACCACGATCTCTCCGCCCCGCCGACCGCCGAGGCAGGCCGTCATCCGCTGCCCACCCCGGAACGGTTCGCCGCGGCCATGGCCGCCCGCGGGATTCCGCAGGACCGGACGGTCGTGGCCTACGACCAGGGGCACGGCGGCTTCGCCTCCCGGCTGGTGTGGATGCTGCGTGTCACCGGGCACGATGCCGCGCTGCTGGACGGTGGCCTTGCCGCATGGGACGGTCCTCTGGAAGCGGGCGACGTCGTCCGGGCACCGACCGAGTTCGCATCGAGGCCATGGCCGAGCGAGTGGCTCGCCGACCTCGACGAGGTCGCTCGACTCTCCGCCAGCGCCGACCCCGCGGTGCGGATCGTCGACTCCCGTGCACCGGAGCGCTACGCCGGCGAGGTGGAGCCGGTCGACGCACGGGCCGGTCACGTCCCGGGGGCCGTGAACCTCCCGTTCGCGGGCAACCTCGGCGCTGATGGCCGACTGCTCAGCGAGGCGGACCTGGCGCGGCGGTTCACCGACGCGGGGCTGGACCAGGCCGATGACGTGATCGTCTACTGCGGCTCGGGCGTGACCGCGTGCCAGAACCTCCTGGCGCTGGAGGCGTCCGGGATCCAGGCGCGCCTGTTCCCGGGCAGTTGGTCCCAGTGGTCGGGACGATCCGAGTTGCCGGTGGCCACTGCGGACGACGGTGCCTGAGACCGGTTGGGGCGTCGGGCCCCGTCGATAGCCTCGCCGGCATGCTCGAACTCTTCCACGACATCACGTCGCCGGCCTCCTACGTCGCCGTCGTGCGCATGCAGCGGCTGGCCGACGATGGTGTCGAGGTCCGTTTCCACGGCATTGACCTGGTCGGGCTTGACGCCACGCTCCCCGTCTCGCTGGACGTGCTCGCGGAGCTGGAGCATGTGCGTCGGCAGGCCATGGACCTGGGGCTGCTGCTGGTCCGGCCTCGCTTGAGCCCGCCGACCACGGCCGCTCACCTCATTGGGGACCACGCGGAGGAGCTCGGGCTCGGTGCCGCATGGCGGACCGTCGCCTACCAGGGGTATTGGGAGCGCGGCCTTGATCTTGCGCAGCCGGCCATCCTCGCGGACCTCGCCGCGGAGTGCGGCCTCGATCCACTGGCCGTCGAACACCTCGCCTCGGACAGGGTGGCCATAGCCGCCAAGCGCCGCGAGTTCTCCACGCTTCGCGGCGACGGCGTCGGTGGCGTACCGATCGTTCGCGCCTCGGGAACGCTGGTCCCGGCCACGCTGCCGGACGAGGACCTCCGCCACCTCGCGACACTCTGAAGGCGACGACCATCAGCTGGCTCGACGACCTGACACCGGCGCAGGACCACCTGGTCCGTGACCTGCTCGGCCGCGGCCTGCCGCGCCCCGCCGTGGACGTCGACCTTGCCAAGCGGCTTCGCAGCCGACTTGAGGAGGCCGTGGAGCCTCACGCCGAGGGCATCCCGGCAGACGAGGACCTGTGGCTGGGAAAGACCGCCCTGTCCGCCCTGAGCTGCGAGGGCCGCTTCCTGGATCTGCAGGAGTCGGCGTTCTCCTGGTCCTTGCCCATCGTGAAGGGCAAGTTGGGGCACAAGGCCCTGGAGGTCGACTGGCACACCGGGCGGTCCTTGGTGGGGCCAGAGGTGGCCGAGCGGGCGCTGGGACTCCTGCGCGACGAAGGTGCCTCGATCGCCGGATGGCTCGACAGCCTCGACGTCCCGAACACCCAGCTTCTTCTGGGTGACGCCGCCGCCTACGTGGCGGAGTTCCGCGACACGTGGCCGCCCCTGCCCGCCGAGGCCAGCCCCCGGTTGGAGCGGTCCATGCGCGTCCGGCTCGCGGGCGGCCGGATCGTGCTGGCCGGCACACCCGACCTCCTGCTCGGGACCGCGAACCGCCAGGAGGCCAGGATGCTCCTGGTCGACTTCAAGACGGGCATGCGCAAGCCGATGCAGGAGCGCCAGGACCTGCGCTTCTACGGGCTGCTGTCGACCCTCAAGTACGGGGTCGCCCCGTGGCGCTGGGCCACCTTCTACGTGGCCGAGTGCGCATGGGACGTCGAGGACGCGACCGAGGAACTCCTTGAGACTGCCGTCGAGCGAGTGGCTGACGCCGTCCGTCGAGCCGTTCGCCTTCGCTGGCACCATGACCCCGCGCGGAAGCTGGACCTGGTGGCCGGTCCGTCGTGCCGCTGGTGTGGCCGGCGCGAGGGCTGCGAAGCCGCCGATGCGGAAGAGGCACGTCGCGCGGAAGTTGGCGGAAGCGCCTGACTGTCACAGGTGTGTGGTTCGTTCTTGGTGTCGCCACCACCGACCACGGAGCGGCCTCGATGACGCAACGCACGTATTTCCCCGCCTTCACCACCCCGATACGGGGTCACGGATTCGCGGGTCGACCACCGGGCGTCGCCGGACTTCGGGACGTGGACGTCTTGCGCCTGGAGCGAGAACCCGACAACCCCCG
>CBDTZE010000285.1:0-3543 GCA_965364815.1 uncultured Nitriliruptoria bacterium
CCGGCGCCCGCCCCGGAACCCGAGCCACAGCCCGCCCCGCTGCCCGCGACAGGCGCTGGGGCGCTCGGCGTCCTCGCCGGGCTGGGCATGCTGAACGGCGGACTGCTGATCCGACGCCGGCGCGACTGAGCAGACGCAGCGTTCGACGGACCTCGACCCTCGGTCAGAAGATCGACAGGTCGAGGTCGGTCGAGACGTGTTCCAGGGCGGCGCGGCCAGCCAACGAGTTGCCGGTGTCGTCCAGGGGCGGTGACCAGGCGGCGATCGCCATCCGGTCGGGCACGACCCCGACGATCCCCCCGCCGACTCCCGACTTGCACGGGATGCCGACAGAGAACGCGAAGTCGCCCGCGGCGTCGTAGGTGCCGCAGGTCAGCATGATCGCCGTGACTCGGCGAGCGTCGCCCTCCGACAGGATCCGGTCGCCGGTCACCGGCTCGATCCCGTCGTTGGCCAGGAAGCGGAACGACCTCGCCAACTGCCGCGGCGTCAGCACCAAAGAGGACTGGTGGAAGTAGGCGTCCAGCACCTCGTCGACCGGGTTGTGCAGGTTGTTGAAGGAGGCGATGAAGTTCGCCATGGCGCGGTTGCGATCGCCGGACTCGACCTCGCTGTCCCACACCCGCTGATCGACGTGGACCGGCTCGCCGACCAACTGCGACACCAGGTCGAGCATCTTCTGCTTCGGGTCGTCGCAGTGGTCCAGCAGGATGTCCTCGACCACGATGGCACCCGAGTTGATCAGCGGGTTGCGCGGGATGCCCTTCTCGTGTTCGAGCTGCACCAACGAATTGAACGCGTTGCCCGAGGGCTCGCGGCCGACCCGCTTCCAGATGCGCTCGCCCATGTACTGCATGGCCAGCGTCAGGGAGAAGACCTTCGCGATCGACTGCACGGAGAACCCGACATCGGCATCGCCAACCGTCTCCTCGGTGCCGTCCAGTGCGCTGGTGACCAGCGCGAAGCGTTCGTCGTCCACCTCGGCCAGGGCAGGGATGTAGCGGGCGACCTCGCCCTCGCGGGCCAAGGGACGGGCAGCTCGGGCCGCCTCCCGCAGGACCTCGAGGGTGTCCGCAGGGTCGTCCGCCCACGGGCGCTCTTGCTCGTCGACCGGGGTCTCGTGCGGGGAGGAATGGTTCGTCTTCGATGTGCTCATGGCTCAATCATGCCCGGCATGTGTGAGACCGAGCCGCGCCGGGAACGGCTGGTGTCACGGGAGCCAGACACCGAACGTCCCCAACGAAGAAGGATCCCTCCAATGAGTGACCACGCGACCGAAGACCTCAAGGGCACGGCCAAGGAAATGGCTGGCAAGCTCACCGGTTCCGACGAGATGGTCAAGGAAGGCCAGGCGCAGCAGGAGAAGGCCGAGCACGCCGAGAAGGCCGAGAACGCCAAGGACAAGCAGGACGCGCACTCGGGTTCCTGACCTGATCGCACCCGCACGAGGCGCGCCCGACGAGGGCGGGCCTCGCGGCGTTTTGGGGCTCGGTAGCTTCGAGAGCAACCAGCGAGAGCGGAGTGCCAGATGAAGGTCATCATCGATCTGTGCGTCGTCCCGATCGGCGTGGGCACTTCCGTGTCCTCGTACATCGCGGCGTGCCAGCGGGTCCTCGAGGACGCCGGGTTGAGCCACCAGATGCATGCCTACGGCACCAACGTCGAGGGTGAGTGGGACGAGGTCATGGCCGCAGTCAAGAGATGCCACGAGGTCGTCCACGAACTCGGCGCGCCCCGGATCACCACGACGATGAAGCTGGGGACGCGCACCGACCGAGACCAGGCCATGGCCGACAAGGTCGCCAGCGTCCGGGAGAAGCTGGGCTGAGCGCTGCCGGTGGCAGGACGCACAACCCGCGTTTGCCACCGATCGGGCAGGGGCATCGCTTGGTCACCACCACCATCCCCCCCACCCAAGGCCCTGCAATGCGCTCCCTCCCCCTGCTGCTGGCGGCCGGTCTGTTCGCAACCGCCTGTTCCGCTGCCGTGGTCGACGACGACCTGGCCATCGGCGACGCGGCTGCCCCGCAACTCGACACCGCGCCGACGGCCCAACCAGAGACCGGGACGCCCGACACGCTCGCCCGGGTCGCGCTCAGCGACCTCACCGAAGCCTGCACGATCACGACCGACGCCCCGTCCGGTGATGTCCGCCTGCCCTTCCCCGAGGGCTGGATCGTTGGCGAGTGCGGCTTCTTCGATCCCGACGAGGTCATCCTCGAGGAAGGCTCGGAGCCGCAGGACGTCGACATCCGCTGGTACGTCGACCCGATCTGGTTCCCCACGGCCACGGAACTCGGCGACGACGACCACGCCCGCATCACCACGACCGTGTCCGGCCTGCCCGCCATGCGCATCCGCGGCGAGTTCCCGGACGACCACGCGTCCTCGCCCGGCATGCACTTCACCACCTGGTACGTCGACCTGTCCGCCGGCCAGGAGACCCAGGCCCAGATCCTCGTCGGCTCCGTGATCGAAGGCGAGCAGATCGACTACGACGGCTCCGTTCGCGTCCTGGACCTGATGGCACGTGGCCTGGCCGCGCAGAACCCCTACGAGGTCGTCGGCGACGAGACCCACGCCATCGCCCTTCGCACGCGCATCCAGGGAGCCCAGGCCACCGTCACCTACGACGAGGGTGCGTGCCTGACCCTGCGCAATGGCGGCGCCGCCGGCAGCATCGTGTCGCAGGCCTGTGACCTGAGCCTCATGGACGACGACGCCATCAAGGCGGTCCGTCTTCGTTGGGACGACGACCTCGTCGTGGTTGCCGGCTTCGCCCGGGCCGACGTGACGTACGTCGAGGCAACGTTCGAACGTGACGGCGACGCCCGGACCGTCGGCGCCATTCCTGTCGACAACGACAACGGCCCGAACGTCTTCGCGATCCTGCCGATCTCCGAGGACGACCTGCCGACGATGCACGCCGTCGATGGCGACGGTGAGGTCATCGTGAAGTTCGACGGCGACGAGGTCGAGTGACCCAACGCTCCCCGGACTGGCGCCCGCTGACCATGGCGGGCGCCAGTCCTTTGCGAACGTGGCGCCTCCCACGCCAGACTTGCCACCACACCGACCCGGACCCATCGTGACGCAGGCCCCGCACGACCCCCTTGCGACCTTCCCCCTGCTCGCGGACCTCGACGAGGACGACCGCGCGGTCGTGACCGCCTGCCTGCGGCCGTTCTCCGCCTCGGACGGCGAGGCCCTGACGACGGTGGGCACCGTGCCGGGAGGCTTGCACCTGATCCTGCAAGGACAGGTTCGCGTCACCCTGGACGGTCCCGGCGGCATCGAGGGTCACGAGGTCGCCGTGCTCGGCCCCAACGCCTACTTCGGTGAGATGTCCCTCCTCGACGAGGGCCCCGCGCGAGCGACGGTGACGGCCGTCGGTGACGTCGAGGGCGTCCTGCTGCCTCGCTCGCACCGTGATGCCCTCGAGGCCACCGCCCTCGGCGAGCGACTCCGCGACACCGCCCGTCGCCGCCAGGCCAGCAACCGTGTGGTCGATCTCGAACCCGTGCTGGTCCCGGGCCACCCGCT
>CBDTZE010000286.1:0-3518 GCA_965364815.1 uncultured Nitriliruptoria bacterium
GGATATTCGTTATGCTTTGCGGATAATCCGGTTTTTCAGCGCCAGCAGCCGGAACGGACGAATGCCAGTGCGAACCAGCCGGGAACGGCCCCGCTCAAGCCATCAGGCTGACATATAAGTAATAATTTTCCAAGCCAGCACGAAAGGCACCCAATCAGATGATCAATGTTTTGCAGTCGGACGCAGTCCTGTCACCCTGCCCTGAAACGGGCACGCCATGAGCACCAAGCCACGCAAGGCTGAAGTGGAAGAAGTGCTCGAAGCGAAGCAGGCTGCAAGCGAGACCGCAGCAGAAACTCCTGTCAAGCGCAGGCCCGGGCGGCCACGCAAGACTCCTGCGGCCGAAGAAACTGCTGAAGCGAAACCAAAAGCCCCGGCAAGAAGAAAAGCCGCCAGCAAAGCCAAAGCCGAGAGCGAAGAGCAGGCCCCGGCGGCCGAAGCAGAAGAACAGACCGAAGAAACAGCTGAAACTGAAGCTCCCGCACGCCGCGGCCGCAGGCCGGCAGCGCAACGCCAGACGCGCGGACGGGGACGTTCACGCGCAGCCGGTGACGACGCTGATGATGAAGAGGACAATGAGGATGACTCTTCTGAGGGCAGCGAAGGACGCCGCGAGCAGCGCGGCCGGCGCGGCCGGGGCGGTCTTCGGGGTCTCCGGGGTGACGCTCATGAGGTCGCGCCCGTCGCAGCCTCGCCGCGGTCTGCCTCGCCACGCATCTTGAGGCCCATGGACGTCAGGACGGCGGCCGTCCCGAACCCGGCCACGTAGAGCACGACGTGGACCACGATGAACGCGGTCGAGTGCTCCTCGTTGTCGCCCAACAGGTTGCGCAGACGCGTGCCCCAGACGAAGACGTTCCACGCGGCGATCACGAACAGGACCGTGGCGCGGCGGCGGTGGGTGCTGGGAAGCACGTCAGCGCGGGGGCGCACATCGGCACGGTCGTCGGTGGCGAGTGACACGAGGGCCTCGGGAGGCTCGAGGGCGTGGCCCCCAAGGGTACGGCCGCCCCGACGACCCCTCCCCCGCCACCCCCAAGGCGCGCGAAACCGCCCCATCGGCCGCCCGATGCCTCCCGCCCCGAGGGTCTCCGCGACGCCCGCAATGCCCGCGAGCGCCCAGGGGGTCAGGGGAGGAAGTCGTCGAGGGGGAGCTTGGCGAGGTCGTGGGGGATGACCGACATGACGTACTTCTCGACGTCCAGCCAGCCGTTGGCTCGGGGGCCGCCGAGGTCCCGGTTGTAGAGCTGGTCCATGACCAGGACGTTGCGGCCGGCCTTGCGCAGCGAGGCGATGTTGTGCGGGGCGTCGTCGATCAACAGGTCGACCGCCAGGTCGCTCTTGCGCCCGAGGAAGCAGAGGTCCCAGTACGGGATCTCGTTGTCGTCCAGCCACGCGATCGTGTCGCCCGCGGTGGTCTGGTGGGCGCCGGTCAGGACCAGCCGGTGGGTGACGATCCGGATGTGGACGCCGGCATCGTCCAAGCGGTGCAGCACCTCGCTGGCGTGCGGGTAGGTCGGCAGGTTTCTGTACATCCGGCGCTCGCCGACCGCGACCTCGAAGGCCTGGTGCAGCAGTTCCTGGTCAAAGCCCCACTCGGTGAGCTCCCAGGTGTTGGCCTCGGGCATCTCGTCGATGTCCCGGCCCATGAACTCGGCCGCGATGGGCTTGAAGCCCGCGTTCCAGTCCGCCACCACCCCGTCGAGGTCGACCCCGAGGATGAAGCGTGCGTCCACTGCGTCGTCAACCATGCGGCCAAGGTTAGGCGGCGAGGTCCCGCGACGGCGCTCAGCCCAGCAGGGAGTCCCGGTGCACGGGGCGCGGCACGTCGTAGGCGACGTTGGGCTGCAGGATGAACAGCCCCTGCTCGATGCCCGACACGATCACGACGCCGGAGGGGAAGAACGGATAGACGCCCCACGCCCCGTTGAACGACGCACCGTCGTCCGCCGGGAAGATGTCGAAGAAGGCGACCTCGGTGAGGGTGGCCGTCGACAGGTCGGTCAACTCCAGGAGGCGGTAGCCGGCCCGGTAGTTGGCCTGGTGCACGACGTTGCCCGTCACGTACATGTTGTGGTCGATCGCCTTGGTGTCGGCGACGTGCGTGCCGACCAGCGTCGGGGCGTCGAGGTCGGAGACGTCGAACACCAGCGTGGTGGTGCCCTCTGCCCCGCGGGACTCGTCCAACTCGTCGCCGACGAGGAAGTACGCCCCGTCGTCGGTGAGCCAGCCCTGGTGGGTGTACTCGGCGCCGGCGTAGGTCAACTTGCTCAGGATGGTGCCCGGGACGGGGACGGTCATGTCGTAGATCGTCAGGGAGTCCTCGTTGGAGCCGAGGCAGATCTCCTTGCCCACGTGGTCCTGGTCGGGACCGTCGTAGACGACGCACTGCAGGTCGTGGCTGTAGCCGTCGGCGAGGGTGCAGCCGTCGGCACTCAGCGGCTGGAAGCGGTCCAGGTCGATCGCGATCGCGCCCCCGCGGCAGAGCTTCGAGCCGACCGCGTACCCCATCCCCGAGTCCTCGTTCACGACGAAGTTGTGCACGGAGCCAGAGATGATCGCGACGTCGTCGGCTGACCAGTCCTGGGCGGTGTCGACGCCGCGCAACTGGGTCAGGTCGAACTTCTGGATGCCGTGCTGCGCGGCCTCCGAGACGACGTACATCGTGTCCTCGTACACCTTGACGTCACGCCAGGAGGAGGACACGGTCTCCGTCTCGACGTCGCCCAGCCAGATCGGGAACGTGGGCTCGCTGATGTCGACGATGGCGACGCCGGTGGACTTGCCGACCAGCGCGTACTCGTTGCCGTTGGTCGCGTCGGTCCAGCCCCAGATGTCGTTGCCGGCACCGCCGCCGATGCTGTCAAGCGGCAGGTACCCGAGCAGGTCCACGTTGCTGCACGGGAACGGACCGGCGCGGCCGTCGGTGCAGGCGAGGTTCGACATCGCGGGCCAGCCGCCCGGGGCGACCAGGCCGGCGTCGGCCAACTTGCGGGCGTGGACCACGTCGTGCGGGGACGCGTCCGCGGCAACCAGCGTCGTGCCGAGCGCAGCGGCGGCAAGGCCGGCGGCGAGAAAGCGAGTGATGCGGCGGGACACGGTGGGCCTGGCGAGGAGGGGTCTGTTCCCAAGGTTTCGCCGGCTGCGCCCTCGACCCCTGCCTGCCCCTCCCCCGGCGACCGATCGGCCGACGGGCCCCGACCTCAGAACGCCCGCGAAACGACGAACGCCCCGACCGTGGCGGTCGGGGCGTCCGGGAGAACGGTGAAGGGTCAGGCCTCTGCGGCGCCGCCGGCGGGCTCGGCGCCCTCGGCGAGTTCGAGGAGACCGTTCATGTTCGGGTGGACCTGGCACCAGAACCAGTAGGCGCCCGGGTCGAGGCTGAACTCAGCGAAGCTGGTCGAGACACCCGGCAGGATGGGCGAGGCCGCGAGCGGGTCGGAAAGGCTGTCGGGAGCGACACCGCCGGCGCCGGCGAGCTTCAGGGCGACGTTGTGCGGGACGCCCGACTCCTCGTT
>CBDTZE010000287.1:0-3515 GCA_965364815.1 uncultured Nitriliruptoria bacterium
GACCGTCGCTTTCCCCAACCCGGAGGAGGACGGCGCCCTCGACCTGCTGCTGGCCGATGCGGTCGCAGCCGATGCCGACCTGGCGCTGGCGAACGACCCCGACGCGGATCGGCTTGCCGTGGCGCTGCCGGACGCCGAGGGCCGCTGGCATGCGCTGACCGGGAACCAGGTCGGCGTGTTGTTGGCCGATGCACTGCTGCAGGCGACCCCGGCGCCCGCGACGGGCCGCCGAGTGGTCGCGTCCTCGATCGTCTCCTCGCCGCAACTGCGCGACGTGGCGGTGCTGCACGACGCGGACCACGAGGTCACGCTCACGGGTTTCAAGTGGATCTGGACCGCGCTGCTGGCCAGGCAACGTCGCGGCGACCTGCCCGTGATGGGGTACGAAGAGGCGTTGGGCTACGCCGTGACGCCGGCGGTCCGGGACAAGGACGGACTCTCGGCGGCCCTTGCGATCGTTGACCTCGCGACCGTCGAGGCCGCGCGTGGCCGCACGCTCTGGGATCGTCTCGACGATCTCGCCCGGAGCACGGGGCAGTGGGTCAGCGTCCAGCACTCGTCGGTGCTCGACGGCCCGGACGGTCCTGACCGGATCGTCGCCGCACTTGGGGCGCTCCGGCGGGCGACGCCCGCCGTCCTCGGCGATCGACGCGTGACGGCCGTCGTGGATCACCTGCAGCCGAACCCGGACCGGCCGGCCTGGTTCGGGGCGCAGAACCTCCTGGAGTTCCAGTTGGAGGGTGGACGGGCCCTGATCCGCCCGTCGGGCACGGAACCGAAGGTCAAGGCGTACGTCGACCTCTCTGCGCCCGCGGCACCCGGCGACCGGCCCCGGGCCGGGGAGGCCGACCTGCTCGCCGAGGCCGATCGGATCGCGCGCGACCTGCTCGGAGGGGCCGGGCTGGCCTGAAGGGCCCCGTCGCCCGGCGGTAGCCTCACGGCCCTCTTGGGGGACCGCGTCCTGCGCTGTGTTCCCACCCTCGAATCACCTCCACCACCAGGAGTCCGCGGTGCACCTTGCCAACCGTCCCCGCCGCCTGCGCCGCGCGTCCGTCGCCGTCGCCCTCAGCGGCGCGTTGGCGCTGTCCGCCTGCTCCTCGCTGCCGGGTGGCGTCGTTGCCAGCGTCAATGGCGAGGAGATCACCGACGACTTCCTCGGCGCTCTCGTCGAACAGGAACGCGGCCGGCTCGTCGCCAGCGGCGCGGACGTGGACGACGTCCAGGGACTGCTCGCCGGGTTCCAGCGTGACGCCATGTCGCAGGTCATCCAGTTCATGCTCCTGAGCCAGGAGGCCGACGCACGCGGCATCAACGTGACGCAGGCCGAGGCAGACGACCTCTGGGACGACCAGATCGCGCTGGCCGGGGGCGAAGAGGCCCTGCTGGCCCGGATCGCCGAGCTCGGTCTCGACGAGGAGGCGGCCCGCCGCCAGATCGTGCAGAACGAGCTCGTCGAGCGGCTGCAGGACGACGTCCGCGCCGCCGTCGTGGTCACCGACGAAGAGGTTCGCGCCGTCTACGAGCAGCGCGCTGACCAGTGGAACGTCGCCACCGTCGCTCACATCGCCCTGGCGACCGAGGAAGAGGCCCTGGAGGTCCAAGCCCTGATCGCGTCGGGCGAGGCCACCTTCGAGGACATGGCCGACGAGCGCTCGATCGACACGTCGACCGGCCCGCTCGGCGGCGCCCTCGGAGAGTCGTCGCGCGGGACGTATCCGCCGGAGTTCGACGACGCCGTCTGGGGCGCAGCCCCCGGTGAGGTTGTCGGGCCGATCGAGACCACCTTCGGTTTCCACCTCATCCTCGTGTCGGAGTTCCGCACCATCGCCTTCGAGGAGATGCAGGAGCGACTCGACGAGGAGATCCGCGGCCAGCGGTTCCAGGACGAGTTCAGTGGCCTGGTCGCCGCACTCATCGCGGAGTCCGACGTCGAGGTCGACGGTCGGTTCGGCGAGTGGGACGGCAATGGCGGCGGCGTGGTCGAGATCGACCTGCTGCGGCCGGCGACCACGGCATGACCGAGGAAGCACCTGACCCCCGGATCGTCCTCATCGAGACCTCCGGGGCTGTTCCCGGCCTGCTCCCGGTGACGTCCTGGGAGGCCCTGCGCGAGGTTGCGCTCATCGTCACCGGCGATCCGGCCGCGCACCCCACGACGCCGCACCTGCAGATGGGCGGCTTCGAGATCGAGGCGCTGCCGGAGGCCGAGGTCGCCTCCCGCGGGATGGACCTGCTGGCCGGTGGAGGGGCCTCACCACGCACGCGCCGGCAGGCGGCAGCCGTCATCGCACTGGCACAGGAGCACGGCAGCGTTGCGGTGCTCCTGCCTCCGGGCGACAACACCCTGCCCACCGCCGTCGGCATGGAGGCCGCCAAGATCGGTGGCTTCGAGATCGAGTTCGCGTTCCTCCTGGGGGTCCCGCGGGGCCTCGAGGTCCTGCGACTGGTCGACGTCATGGCCCGGCTGCGCGACCCGGAGACCGGGTGCCCGTGGGACCTCGAACAGGATCACCAGAGCCTGACCTCGCATCTCATCGAAGAGGCGTACGAACTCATCGATGCCATCGAGCGAGAGAACGACGCCGACATCGTCGAGGAGTTGGGTGACGTGCTGCTGCAGGTCGCCTTCCACGCCCAGTTGGGTGTCGACCGCGGCGTGTTCGACATCGACCAGGTCGCCACCGGCATCGCCGACAAGTTGGTCCGCCGTCACCCGCACGTCTTCGCCGACGGGGACGCCGCGACCGCCGACGAAGTCCAGAAGAACTGGGACCAGCTGAAGGCCGCGGAGAAGTCGGAGCGCACCAGCCCGTTCGACGGCGTCCCGGTCGCCCTGCCCGCGCTGCAGCTCGCCGAGGCGTACCAGCGCAAGGCCGCCAAGTCGGGCTTCGCCTGGAAGGGCGTCGAGGGACCGGCCGCCCAGGTCCGCAGCGAGCTCGACGAGGTCCTCGCGGCCACCACCGACGAGGAACGACGCGAGGAACTCGGTGACCTGCTGGGCGCCGTGGTGTCCCTGGGGCGGTCGCTCGGCGTCGACGCCGAGGAGGCCCTGCGCGGCGGGGCGGCCAAGTTCCGCGGCCGCGTCGAGGTGATGCTGGGCCGCGCTGAGCGTCGCGGGATCGACCTGTCGTCGTTGGACGAGGCCGCCTGGCTGGAGTTGTGGGAAGCCGCCAAGGCCTTCGACTGACCGGACCGTCGGTCCCGACGCACATCGGGGTCGTGGTTCGCACGATCTGTGCCGATCGCCCGTGGCGGTGATCGGGCGGTGGTCTAGGCTCGATGGAGACGTCGCGAGGAGCATCAGTGCCACCGAAACAGTGTCCGGAGTGTGGGCGGTTCCTGCGCAAGGACCTGATCGCGTCACTCGACGAGGGCCCCAAGCCCTGTCCTCGGTGCGAGCATCCGCTGACCGCGTCGCTCTTCGGCGACGACGCCGCGCCACCGCCCACCCCGGCGGCCGCTGCTGCCGCGATGGCGGAGTTCGAGGCCTCCGCGGTGGCCGAGGCCAGCGCGGT
>CBDTZE010000288.1:0-3515 GCA_965364815.1 uncultured Nitriliruptoria bacterium
GACCGCGACGAGCAATCCCCGGCGACTCAGGGGAGGAGCTCGTCCAGCATGCCGTTGTCGAGGACGTTGTCGAGGGTGGCGCGTGCCGTCCCCGTCAGGCGAACGACGCTGGCGGCGCCTGCCGTCCCGATCTGGGCATCCAGTCGGCGCCGGGCGACGTTCTCTGGCGGGATCTGCATCGCCATGGACGCCAGGGCGAACAGCCTGGTCGTGCTGATGGAGCTCTCGGTCGAACGCACGAGGTGCCCGACGAGTTCGGCGAGGCGTGCCGGCGACGGTGCCTCGGCGACCAACTGGCTGTGGATCGCCTGCAGGAAGCGTGCGTGGGATTCGGAGCGGTCGAGGTCGCCGCCTGCCCGGGACTTGCGATCGCGGACGTACGCCAGCGCCTTGGAGCCGCTGAGCACCTGCGGGCCTGGCTGGAAGTCAGAGCCGGACGCGGCATCACGCAGGCGAGTCTCGACGTCGATGTCGACGCCGCCGAGGAGGTCGACCCCGGTCATGAAGCCGTTGAACGTCGTGACGATCCAGTCGTCGACGTGCAGGCCACTGACGGCCTCGGCGGTTGCAACCGCGGTGTCCGGGCCGAGCGTGAGCGCCCCGTTGATCTTGCTGTTGCCCAACCCGGGGACGCTGACCCAGGTGTCGCGCGGGAAGCTGAGGATCGACACGTGCTGGCGATCAGGCGCCACGATCAGCAGGTGGAAGCCGTCGGCGCGGCCGGAGAGGCCGCTGCCGTTGCGGGGCGGGCCCTCGTCAGAGCCCAGGACCAGCAGCACGTAGGCATCATCGTCGTCGAGCGGCACGGCGACGTGGCGAGCGCTGGCCCACAGGACGCCGACGGACAACAGCAGGACCTGCACGAGGGCGAGGGTGGCGATGCCGAGGCTGCGCAGGCCGAAGCGGCGGGTGGGGGTCGTGGTCATGCCGGGACCTCCTCGCCGCCGAGCAGCACCAACGTCAGATCGCCGTCGGTGGCGAAGACCAGGTCGAGGACGATGCGGCTGCCGTCCTCGCGAGACACGGCCACGTCGGCCTGGGCCCAGCGCGGGGCGCTGTCGACGCCGATGCGAAGCACGACGTCAGCCGCGGTGGCCCGGTTGGTGGCGGTCGCGAGCGAACTGGTGGCCAGCGCGGTCAGTGCCGGGTCGACCTCGAAGATGCGCGCCCCGATGTCGCCCAGCACGCCCGGGCCACCGTCGTTGAGATCGTCGAGGTGCGTGCGCAGCAGGTCGATCAGCGAGGAGGACACGGCCGCAACCGAGGCTTCGTCCATCCCGCGTCGGGACGCGGTGACGCCGCGGTCCTTGGACAGGATGTCGTTGCCGTTGACCTGCAGTGCCTCGACGCGGTGGGTCATCGTGACCGGCGTCGGGGCGACGGGCGTCGGGGCGACGGTTTCCGTGGGCATCGGGGCCGCAGCCGGTTCTGGGTCGCTGCTGCAGGCGGATGCACCCACCGTCAGCATCGCCGCAATGGCGATCCCCGTCCTGGCCCGGCCTGTCCCCATGCCCACCCCTGTGCACGTCCGACCGCAAGAAGTAGCGCACCCACGGCGGTGCACGGTGCAACTGGTGACCGACCGGGGCGGCATCTGGCCCGAACGCCGCGATCCGGGGGACCACGCGGGCGACGGCCGGATACGGTCGGCGACAGTGGTTCCGGGGGTGGCTCGGACGGAGTGGGAGTCAGGCGTGGCGAAGCAGGCGAGGCCCGAGGCCTATGAGCTTGACCTGCGCACGCAGGAGGCCGTGGCCAAGTACGACGAGCACGCGACCGCCTACCAGGAGGCGCTGCGTCGCAAGCGTCCCGTCGCCGACCTGCGCCGCTTTGCGGCACTCGCGACGCGCGGGGACCTCGTCCTCGATGCGGGTTGTGGCCCGGCCAACGACCTGCGCCTGCTGCGTGACGCCGGGGTGCACCCGGTCGGTGTCGACCTCGCGTTCGGGGCGCTGACCGAGGCCCGGATGCTCCTGCCTCGACACCCGTTGGTGCAGGCGCCGATCCAGCGACTGCCGTTCCGGCCCCGTTCGTTCGGTGGCCTGTGGTTGTCGGGATCGTTCAACCACCTGCGCCGTGAGGAGTGGGGCCCGACGATGGCCCACCTCATGAGGCTGCTGGACCGTGGCCCGGTCTACTTCTCGTGCGTTCTGGGTGACCGGGATCTTGGCGTCGTCGAGGACCCGATCCTCGGCACCATTCACCGCACCGACGCGACCGAGGCCGATGTCACCGCGATGATGGAGGCCCAGGGCCTGCGCGACCTCACCGTCGACGTGCGCCCCGACCCGCTGCTGGAGAAGAAGCGCCCGTGGGTCGTCGCACTGGGTCGCCGGGTCTGACCCACGCGCTCCGCTTCGCCGGGGCGCTGCAGGTCAGCGGTTGGCCTCGGCCATGAGGAACCCGGTCGCGCTGAGGGCCAGCAGTGCCGCCAGCGGCGCGAGGATGAACGTCGTCAGGCCGGGGCCGCCTCCCTTGGCCGGCGCGGCCTCGGCCTCGTCGGTCGCGTCATCGGCAGGCTCGACCTCGTCGGGCAGGTCGCGGATGCTGATGGGTCCGTCCTCGTCCGGCGGCCGGAACGGCTCAAGCGGGGGCGTCGGGCGCGAGGGCTCGTCCGGGTCCGGGACGTCGACGTCCTCGTCCTCGTTCTCCGTGGGCTCGTCCGTCGCGGTCGGTTCCTCGGTCGGTTCGGGCTCGGGCGCCGGCTCGACGATCACCGTGGTCGTCGAGGACGAGCTGGCACCGGAGGCCCGGGTGTCGGTCGAGGTGATGACCAACTCGCCCGGCTCTGCGGACATGACCAAGGTCATCGTGAAGGTGTCGTCGGGGGTCAGGGACGTCTCGCGTTCCCATCGCACTTGGCCGTCGCCACCGGAACAGCTCCAGCCGTCCGGGGCGCCGCAGCCGACGTAGCCCGCGCCGCCCGACAGGCCGGCGGACACACTGCTCACCAGGTCGACCCCATCATCGGTCACGCGCACGACGAACGTGGCCGTCTCGCCAGCCGTCGCGGACGTCGGCGAGACCGCCGTGTCTGCGCGTGCGGCGGGAGCGGGCAACAGCCCGCCAAGGACGATCGCGAGGATCGCCAGCAGGACCAGGTGCCCGGATCGGCGAGGGGAGCGGCAGAGGGTTGACACGCGGCTCAGCCTAGGTGGCCGCGTTGCCGGTTCGGCGCGAGCCATCCGCGTGCCATGACGCGCGGACGACCGCTCCTTCCCGACGCCTCGAGTACCTCGCGTCTCGGGTTGTCCTCAGCCAGCCGATCGGGGCAGCCCGGGCTCAGTGTCCGACGACACCAAGTCGCTCCAGCGTTTCCACGGCGAAGATCCGGAGTTCCTCGGTGGTGTGCCCGGGGACCGTCCCGTCGATCTCCGACAGTGCCTTGGCTGCCAGCGCCGCGTCGTAGGGAAGGTTGTCGCTCGTCGTCCGATCCCACGCCGCTGCGAGGGTGGCGACGGCCTCAGCTTGAGCGTTCCTGGCGATCTCGGACTGAGCCCGCAGGCGAAGGGCGA
>CBDTZE010000289.1:0-3508 GCA_965364815.1 uncultured Nitriliruptoria bacterium
GGGGGCCGGCGCCGGTGCAGGCGCCGGGGTGGCGTCGGCCGGCGGGGCCGTGAGCACGAAGCCCGAGGTCCGGGTGGACGGGTCGACCGGCACCTTGAAGGGTGCGTTGGCGAGGTAGGCCTCCAGTCGCGGGGCGATGTCGCCCTCCAAGGGGCGCGTTGCGCGACCCGCTGGCAGCACGGGCAGGCCGATCGTTCCGCCGTTGACCGTCACGTTCGAGTTCGTCGGGACGTGGGTGTAGTGCTCCACGTTCGATCCGCTCACGAGCACACCGAGACGGTGGCCCTCCTCGAACAGCCAGTCGGTCGGGTAGAGCAGGACCTCCTTGGGTCCCGCGCCGTCGACCAGCGCGGCGCCCCGTGAGATCATCGTGGCGTTGCCGAGGTCGTCCACGTCGTAGAGGTTCACGACGACGTTCGAGCGCGGGGCCTGGGGAGCGACGTCGACGGACGCCGTCGGGACGCCAGCGATGTGCACGGCGCTCTCCAACGGTTCCGAGAAGGTCCAGGTGCCGTTGCCGGGGGAGGCGCCACCGACGCTCACGCCGCCGGAGCCGAGGGTCGGGTCGGCGGACCCCTCGTTCTCGCCGTCGTCTGCGTAGGTGCCGTTCAGCAGCGGAGCCTCGACCATGACCGTGTCGGCGGCCGGGAACGCGTCCTCGGCTCGCCAGAAGCCGTCGGATCCCTGCGCGGCGACGATCGGGTCGAGGTTGGTCGGCGCGTCGCTCAGCGGCAGGTCACGCACGTGGTGGTCGTAGAAGCGGCGGACGTGGCCGAACCAGTCCTCGCGCCCCATGGCCAGTCGGTCGGAGCCGACGGTGTCGTTGCCGCGGACGTGGTCCCACCACCCGATCCACAGATGCTTCGGCCCGGCCAGGGCGTTGAAGAGGTCCACCGCGCCCGCCCCGACATTGGTCGGGTTGTCGAGGTAGCCCGTGGTGATCAGCGCCGGGATGGTCGAACCCTCGGCCAGGTCGACGAAGTCGCGGACGCGCCAGAACGCGCTCTGTTCGTCGTCGACGTAGTGCTCGGCCAACAGGACCTGGCAGTCGGCACTGCGGCCCAACGAGTTGGCGATGGACTGCGGGTTGCTGGAGAGCGAGAAGCCGGCCTCTGCGCCGGCGCCGTAGGTCGCCGACGGATAGACCAGCGACTGCAGGAGTCGCACGCGGTCGTTGTACGACCCGCGGTAGCGGTCGGCCGCGATCTGCTGGGCAACCACGGCGTCGAGGTGTTCGGGGCGCGTGGCCAGCGCCAACGCACCCGTGTTGGCGTCGTAGGACTTGCCGTACATGCCGACGTTGCCGTCGGAGAAGTCCGCGGTCGCGGCGAACTCGACACCGGCGCGCACGTCCTCCTGCTCGCCCGGACCGAGGATGTCGAGGCAGCCCGACGACCCTCCGGTGCCGCGCAGGCTGACCTGGACGACCGTGTAGTCCTTGAGCAGATCGGCGCCTTCGATGAGGTCGAAGAAGCGGCTCGAGGGCCCGGGCGTCTCCGTCGGGGATTCGAGGCCCAGGTACGGCGAGGCGATCAGGATCACCGGCTGCTTGACGTCGTCGGCGACGTCGACGCCGCGGATCACGTCCACGTGCAGGCTCTCGCCGTCGGCCGTCGTGATGAAGGTCTCCGACCACCGTCCACCCGGGGGTGGCTCGGCCGCTGCGGCCGCTGCGGCGGGCAGCAGACTCGCGGCGAGCGCGAAGCCGAGGAGGTGGGCCAGGTGGTGGCGAGGGGACCGAGGCATGCTGAAACTGCTCCGAGTGCAAGGAATGGGCATCTGTGATCCTTCGGCGAGCACTGGCGCGAAGCCTGCCCGGTCGGCTGGACATCGCGCGATCGTGCCGCGAGCGTGTCCCGTAGGGTCAGGGCGCTGAACCGGTCAGGATCATGACCGACAGGGCCATTGAACACGTGGTCCGGACGGAAGTCCGACGCCCCACCTGACAGGACGTACGACGAACACCGCAGTCGCGTCGCCACTTGACCCACCCGCCCGTCGAACGGAGCGGGCGCTGGGTCTTGTCCGGTTGCTCACCGGTCTGTGGGGCATCGCGCTGGTCCTGGCCTACCCCACGTTCCCCGTGGCCTACGCGGAGCGCATCCAGTCGGGCTCGCTGATCCTGCTCGGGGTCTATGTGGTCGCCTCGGCCGTCCTCTGGTTGGCCGTCGAGTTGCCGGGGGTCCGCGCCTCGATGCAGCAGTTGGCCCTCTGGGGATTCGTCTTCGACCTCGCCGCCGCGACGACGGTGTCCTTCGCCTTCGGATTCGACCGGAACACGGCCGTCTGGATCATCCTCTTCCTGGTGCCGGTCGAGGGGGCCATGCGTTTCCAACTCCGCGGGACCATGGTCACGCTGGCCGTGTCCATTGCTGGGTACATCGGACGCGAGTTCGCCTGGAGCCGTTGGCTGCCGGACGAGGCCGTCGACGTGCAGTCGATCATCTTCCGGATGACGGTCGTCGCGATCGTCGCCACGTTCGTCGGCCTGATCAGCGAGCAACTGCGGGCTGAGCGCGAGGTCGCGCGGACGGCCTTGGCCAAGGTGCAGCGCAGCGACGAATGGCGCTCCCACCTCGTCACCGCCCTGGGTCACGACGTCCGCAGTCCGTTGGCCACCATCGAGATGCAGGCGAAGGCGCTGGGATCGTTGGCACTGGACGACGAGCAGCGCGACCAGATGTACCTGGGAATCGCCCGGCAGGCCCGACGGCTCTCCCGCCTTGCCGACGGCCTGTTGGACATGGCCATCGCGGAGCAGGCGGACCTGACGTTGGCGTACGCCGAGGTGGAGGTCGAACCCCTCGTCAACGAAGTCGTGGAACTGCTGGGAGTCGCCGCTCACGTCGAGGTCGACATCGCCCCAGACCTTCGGCTGCACGCCGACGCCGACCGCCTCACCCAGGTCGTGCTGAACCTCGTGAGCAACGCCCGCAAGTACGGCCTCGATCCGATCCAGATCGGTGCCGACCAGCAGGGCGATGACGTGGTGTTCGTCGTGCGAGACCACGGCAGCGGCATCCCGGAAGCCCAGCGTGAGCGACTGTTCGACGCCTTCACGCACGGCGACGGCCCGGAGGCCACCGGGCTTGGGCTCTACCTGGTCACCGCAATCGTCGCTGCGCACGGCGGCACGGTCGCCGTCGAGGACGGCAAGCCCGGCGCACGGTTCATCGTGCGTCTGCCTCGACACTGGCAGGGCAACGCGTCGGCCTGAGGGTCAGCCCAGGCCGTGCAAGAACTCCCGTGCGTGGCTCAGCGGCGCCGACGCAGGCCGAGTGCACCACCGGCGGCGACGAGGCCACCGAGTGCGACGGCCGTGCCGCCACCGGTCTGCGGCATGTCGTCGAGGTCGGAGCCCGTGCCCGCCTGGCCGTCCGAGGTGGAGCCGTCCGAGGTCGAGCCGTCGGTGGTCGAGCCGTCCGAGGTGGAGCCGTCGGTCGTGGAGCCGTCCGAGGTGGAGCCGTCGGTGGTGGAGCCGTCCGAGGTGGAGCCGTCGGTCGTGGAG
>CBDTZE010000290.1:0-3492 GCA_965364815.1 uncultured Nitriliruptoria bacterium
CCACAGGGGCCCCGAACCGATCCGTGCGTCGTGTCTTGACCTCGACGACCACCAGAACGTCACCGTCGCGGCAGATCAGGTCGAGTTCTCCCCGCAGCGGCCCGTCCGCAATCCGCCAGTTCCGGGCCAGTACGGCCCATCCGAGAGCACGCACATGAGATTCGGCGAGATCCTCGCCACGGACGCCGAGGGCGAGGTGGCGGGCGGGGACGGGGGCATCAGCGTTCATGCCCCGTACACAAGCGGCCAATCGGCGGATGTGGCCCTGGTCCTGCCGAGGGTGTGGACAAACGGCAACGCCCGCCGTGAATGGCCCGGAATTGGGCCCGAATCGGGCGCAATGTCTGGTTCACTGACACAGGCCGGCCGAAACAGGGCACGTTGGCAGCATGAACAAAGATGAATCCGCCGTGGCGTATGACTTCACGCGTTCCGACACTCCCTCCGGCCAGGCCGGGGCCGAGGGGTTGATGCGCCTGTCCCCCGATGCCGTACTCGTCGTCGACTCCGCAGGACGCCTCCTCGACGCGAACAACGAGGCCAACGCCCTGTTCGGTACCGAACTGTCGGTCGGCACCGACTTCGGCGTGCCTTCCTCGGACCCTGAGGGTTGGTCGGTCCTGCACATCATGGGCCACGAAGGCCCGGTGCAGATGCAGGCGAAGACTCGCCAGGTCCGCTGGTCCGGGGCCGAGGCCCACGTGATCGCCCTGCGCCCCGTCCCGGATGCGCCGACCGAGACCACGCGCACCGAACACCCCGACGTCGCCGGTGTCCGTCACGACCTCGACAACGCCCTGACCGTGGCCCGTGGGTACGCCTCAACGCTGGCAGCCCACTGGACGGAACTCCCCGAGGAGATGCGCGCCACGTTCCTCGGCCGGATCGTCGCCAACCTCGACGCCGTCGCAGACTTCTCCTCCGACCTCGTGGAGACCAGCCTGGGCATGCGTCCCCCGTTGTCCGAGCCCGTCCCGCTGCACGCCCTCATCTCCGAAGCCGTGGCTGCGGCTCCCACGAACGTCGAGGTCTCGGTCCACATGGAGCGCAAGGACGGCGAACTGCTCGCCGTCGTCGACCCGGTCCATGCCCGTCGCGTCCTGCGCAACCTGATCGGCAACGCTGCCCGACACGGCGCCCCGCCCCTGGAATTGCGTGGCCACGACGTCGGCGATGACGAACACATCGAGATCCTGGTCACCGACGCCGGCAACGGCATCTCCGAGGACGTCGCCGCGACGCTCTTCGACCGTGGCATCTCCGGAGGCGGCAGCACCGGCCTGGGCCTGCATGTGGCCCGCCAACTTGCCGAGGCCAACGGCGGCACGCTCACGGTTGACCCGCCGGCAGAGGACCGGGGCGCCCAGTTCCGACTGCGCCTCGTGAGGCGTCCGGCTCCGGAAGCCTGAAGTCTGACCAAGCTCCAGCCCGTGGTCAGCCGATGATGCCGACGGCCCAGAGCACCAGCAGCACCACGATCACGATGGCGATCAGCAGCAGCCGGATGTCGCGGGCCTTGTCGTCCCGATAGCGGCGCGTCGCGTTGAAACCCATGGTGAAAGCCTCAGTCGAGGGAGAACGGTGGCATCTGGCCCTGCTCGTCATGGACCAACTGCTCGACGTTCACGTCGCGGAAAGTCAGGACACGCACCTTCTTGAGGAAGCGTGCCGGGCGATACATGTCCCACACCCAGGCGTCCTCGAGGAAGACCTCGAACCACAGGTCGTCACCGGGATGCGGGATGACCTCGACCTTGTTGCAGAGGTAGAAGCGGCGCTCGGTCTCCACGACCCACTGAAACATCCGCACGACGTCCCGGTACTCGCGATAGAGCGACAGCTCGAGTTCGTTCTCGTACTCGTCGAGGTCTTCGATGCCCACGCGGGAGTCCTGGTCTGCTGGTCGAGGGCGGGTCCGGACGCACCCAGCCGCTGCCGCAGGACCGTACCCCCGGGCCCAGTACGGTGGCCGCCATGGGTCAGAGGGTCAGCAAGCGTCGCAACGTCGCCCGCACGGCGGACGGCCGGACCCGTCGTCTCCCCGACGTGCCGGGCATCCGCCACGAGCGCCCGTACTGGGACCAGGGACTGGTCGTTGCCGGCGTCGACGAGGTCGGACGGGGCGCGTGGGCCGGCCCGGTGACCTACGCGGCGGTGATCCTCCCGCCCGAGCGGCGGATGTACAAGCTGCGCGACTCCAAGGTCCTCGACGAGGCCCGACGCACCGAGTTGCGCGATCGGCTCCTCGACTTCGCTGTGGACATCGGCGTCGGGCACGTCCACAACGACGAACTCGACGAGTTCGCCGACATGGCGCAGACCTGTCGCGTCGCCGCGCAGCGAGCCGTCGACGCCTTGACCGTTCGCCCCGACGTCGTCCTGCTGGACGGCAACTGGGACTTCCTCGCCGGCTATGGGACGCAGAACGAGAAGATCGTCAAGGGCGACGCCCACTCCGCCTCGATCGCCGCGGCATCGATCGTCGCCAAGGTCACCCGGGACGAGTTGATGATCGCCCACGCCCAGGACCATCCGCAGTACGCATGGGAGTCCAACAAGGGCTACCCGTCACCGGTGCACCGCAACGCGCTGGTCGAGCACGGTCCGTGCGACCTGCATCGGCACAGCTGGGCGCCGATCGCCGAACTCGACCAGCCTCGACTCTTCGAGGGCTGAGCGGCGTCGGTCAGTTCGACGGGATCGGTGGGTACTCCGGCGTGCCGAGCCCGTCGAAGTGCTCGAACGGCCAGACGATGACCATCGCACGGCCGACGACGTGGTCGCGGTCGACGTAGCCCAGGCCCGACTCGATGCGGGAGTCCGCCGAGGAGGGCCGGTTGTCGCCCATGAAGAACAGCTTGCCCTCGGGCACCGTGTACGGCCCGAAGTCGCGCAGGTCCTCGACGGCGTAGGGCTCGTCGAGCACGACGCCGTTCACGGTGACCACGCCGTCCTCGATGGTGATCTCGTCACCAGGGAGGCCGATCACGCGCTTGACGAAGTCCCGGGCGTTCGCCGGCACCAGGCCGAGGAACTGGCCGGCGCCACGGGTGAACTTCGTGATGACGGACTCATTGACGTCGCGCGGGGGCGTGTCGCCCTCGAAGACGACGACCTCACCACGCTCCGGCTCGCGGAACAGGTAGGTGATCTTCTCCACGACGATGCGGTCGTTGACCTCCAACGTCGGGATCATCGAGCCGGACGGGATGTAGAAGACCTGCAGGACGAACGTCCGCAGCAGGAAGGCGAGGAGGAACGCGACAGCCAACAGGACCGGCAGTTCACGGAAGAACGCCAGCATGCTGGAGTCGTTGCGCGCCTTCGCCGGCGGTGTCGGCTCATCCGTCGCCGTCGCGACGCCGTCGGGGGCCGTGGTGGCCGCGGTGGCCGTGGCTTCCTTGGATGCGGTGGCGCCGGTGTCCTTGGCGGTGTTGACCGTGCTGGCCGTGCTGGCCGCGGCGAGCGCCCCAGCACCCGCGGCGGCACCAG
>CBDTZE010000291.1:0-3492 GCA_965364815.1 uncultured Nitriliruptoria bacterium
AGGGAGGCCTGCAGGAGTCGTCGGACGGGCGCAATCGTGAGCCGGTCGGCGACCTGGACCAAGCCAGCGATCCGGACCAGCCGAGCGACGGCACCGACGGTGGTCATGCCAAGCAGATACCAACTCAGCGCGACCCCGACGACGCGCAAGAGGTTGAAGGCCAGGACGTCCGTGGTCTGGCCCTGCGCCCAGGCCCACCAACCGACCGGGTCCGTGACCGGGGGCGACGCAAGCGGAGTGCGACCCAACGCCTGGAAGGCGCCCAGGGCCGCAATCAGCGCGGCGCACCAGAGCACCAGGGGTGCCAGTTCCTGCAGGCGCTGACGAAGGTGGACGCCAGGCTCACCCGCTTCCTGCGAGGGAACTGCGCGGGGCGCCGTGCCGAGGCCGGACGGGGGCCGGGCGCGGCGCGAGGCCGCCTCCGCAGCCGGCGTCCGGCGGATGACCAGCCGCCCCGCATCACCGGACGCGGGGCCGCCCGTCGATGCGGGGCCGGTCATCAGGAGTTCCCGCCGGCCAGCATGATGTTGGCATTGATCTGTTCGACCGCCATGCGCAGCTTCTCGAGTTCGAGGTTGGTGGTCCGCAAGGCGGCTTCGGTGGCCTCCCAGTCCGCACGGAAGCGGGCGGCGAGCGCGCCGTCCCAGACCTCAGGCTGTGACAGGTTGCGGCCTTCCGCCGCCAGTTGGCTGACCTGGTCCGTGAGGCCGTTGTTGATCAAGGAACGCAGCCTTTCCACAGAGGTTCGGGCGCTTTCGGTTGACAGAACACGAGTCATGGCTTCCCCCAGTGGGATCGCGGCCGGACCTGCTGCCCGGCGTCGAGGCGCACCATATCCCTTCGATGCATTTCATGCATCTTCATTTGTTTCAATGTGTTGACAAGTGCACACGCGCTCAGCATGGCCGCCCGAGGCCTGCCGGGGACGAGCCGGTGGTTCTCTCGACCTCGTCACGAGCGGCCTGGCTGGCATCCGCTCCCGACTGCCCTGAACCTTGCCCGCCGCGGCCTCGGCCTCGGTCAGAAAAGCACCGGACCCCCGGTGCCGAAGCACCGGGGGTCCGGGTCAGATGAGCAGGTCTCGAGTCTCTCACCTGTGGCAGGTCGCCGCGGCTTGCTGCCTGGTGTCTGGGCCGTTGCAGGGACCCTCGCACCTTGTTTCGTCTTCAGTCGCGCCGATCCTGGTCTCGGCTTCGACCACCGAAGTGGTTTCTTTCCTCAGCCAGGGCTCGCGCCTGTCGACCACCTTCGCACCCTGCATGGTGTTTCCGGCGCCCGATCCGAAGCTGTTTCCGCAGTTCCTCGGACCGGCAAGAGCAACGGTATGAGTGCCTGGCCGAGGCTGTCCAGAGCAAACGGACAATCCACACACAACCCACAGGCTTCCCACAGGCAGAGTGGCAGTTACCCACAGCTCGGTACTGCGCTGCGCACGGGGCACGCCGCTGCGCGCAGCCGTCCTTGACAGCCTGGCCGAGCCAACAGTCGTCGCGAGAGCCGGTGTCGAGGGCCGCGGGCGTGTCGGCACGCAGCCGCGAGGGCATGCTGGGCGGTGACATCCCGCACTCAAACCTGGAACCGCCGTGCTCACGACCATCAATCCCTCGACCGGTGAGCGCCTCGCGACCTACGAGGAGCACGGCGCGGCCGCCATCGAGCATCGCCTGGCTCGC
The DNA here is from genome assembly GCA_965364815.1 of uncultured Nitriliruptoria bacterium. Classification (GTDB taxonomy): domain Bacteria; phylum Actinomycetota; class Nitriliruptoria; order Nitriliruptorales; family Nitriliruptoraceae; genus CBDTZE01. The sequence continues at coordinate 1,674 of CBDTZE010000291.1, forward strand.
GCCTGGACCGGCTTCACCTCGTGGAGGACGACCGGCTTCGGGGAACGGGCCGACCTGCTGCGCCTGGTCGCCGACTCCCTCGAGTCACGCAAGGAGGAGCTGTCCGAACTGATGGTCCACGAGATGGGCAAGACCATCACTGGTGCGCGCGCCGAGGTCGACAAGTGCGCGTGGGTCTGCCGCTACTACGCCGACCACGGCGAGCAGCACCTCGCCCACGATGTGATCGACGTCGGTGACGACGCCCAGCAGGCCTACGTCCGCTTCGACCCGCTGGGTCCGCTGCTGGCCGTCATGCCCTGGAACTTCCCGCTCTGGCAGGTCTTCCGGGCGGCCGCCCCGACGATCATGGCGGGCAACACCGTGCTGCTCAAGCACGCGTCCAACGTGCCCGGCTGCTCCCTGGCGATCGAGGACCTGTTCAACGGGGCGGGTGCGCCCGAGGGCGTCTTCGCCTCGCTGTTGATCGACGGCAAGACCGCCTCGCAGACCATCGCCGACAAGCGCATCCGCGCCGTCACCCTCACGGGGTCGGTCCCGGCGGGGCGCAAGGTCGCGGCCGCGGCCGGTGAGCACCTCAAGCCGGTGGTGCTGGAACTCGGCGGTTCCGATCCGTTCGTCGTGCTCGAGGACGCCGATGTCGCCAAGGCCGCCGAGGTCGGGGCGCAGAGCCGCATGCTCAACAACGGCCAGTCCTGCATCGCCGCCAAGCGCTTCATCGTCGTCGACGCAATCGCCGAGCGGTTCACCGACGCCCTGGTGGCACAGATCGAGGCCATGACCGTCGACGACCCCATGCAGGACGCCACCGACGTCGGGCCGATGGCTCGCGAGGACCTGCGCGACGACCTGCACGACCAGGTGTCGCGATCCCGTTCCGAGGGGGCCACGGTCGTCCTCGGCGGCGACAAGTTGGACCGCCCCGGGTTCTGGTACGCCCCGACCGTCGTGACCGGCGTCGGCCCGCGCACCACCGTCGGGCACGAGGAGACCTTCGGCCCGGCCGCGGCCATCCTGCGGGTCAAGGACGAGAACGAGGCGATCGCCGTCGCCAACGCCAGCGACTTCGGACTGGGCGCCAGTGTCTGGACCGACGACCGGGAACGCGGCCAGGCCGTCGCGGCCCAACTCGACGCCGGCTGCACGTTCGTGAACCAGCTGGTCAAGTCCGACCCGCGCGTCCCGTTCGGCGGGGTGAAGGACTCCGGCCACGGCCGTGAGCTCGGGGCGTACGGGATCAAGGAGTTCGTCAACGCCAAGACCGTCTGGGTCGAGTGAGGGAGCCACGGCGCCTCCCCGCACCACCGATCGCGAGGAGCGCACGGCCCGGGGCCGTCGGGGCCCGGTGGTGTCACACCCCCGCCGCACAATCACGTCATGCCAACCACCCACCGCACCGCCACCCGGACCGGCCGCCGCGCCCGCCCCGGGCTCGACTGCGTCGCCCGTGAGACGGTTGGCGCCTACGCCTCGGGAGGCTTCGGGCCGGGGGCATCGGAACAGACGCTCGCTGACCTGCGGGCCATCCGATCCGAACTCGCCGAGGCAGAACGCCTCCGCGCATCCGCCGCCACACGACTCGCGGCCGTCCGGGCACGGGGCGACGGTGAACTCGCCGTGGGCATGCCGCTGAGCCAGCACCTGCGTCACCACACCCGCCTGCGCCGCGACGACATCGACGCGATCTCCCTGCTCGGCGACGTCCTCGGCGACCTCCCCGAAGTCGGTGGCCTCCTGATGAGCGGGACCATCTCCGTCGCCCAGGCCGCGGCCGTCACCCGGCACGTCGCACGCGTCGGCCTCACCCTGCGCCACGCCC
>CBDTZE010000292.1:0-3486 GCA_965364815.1 uncultured Nitriliruptoria bacterium
GAGTGCGTCTTCGTCGAGCTCGCCCGGGTGCCGCACCGGTTCCTCCGGGGGCGTCGGGCTCCCGAAGTAGTCATCGTGGTCGGGCATGCCCTGCCGGCGGTCGCGTCGCCCCAAGGTACCCCCGGCCGTGGCACGGTGGCAGGGCACGAGGTTGGCTCCTCGCACCGACCTCGGAGTCTTGTTCGTGCCCTTCGTTTCCGATCACCCCGTGCGTCGTCGTGGACGTTGGCTCTCGTTGGTCCTCGCGCTGCTGACGGGCACCGTCGTCGCGGCACCCGCCGGCGCACGGGCCGCGACCGTTCTGTCCGCCGGGTCGGGGGAGTACTGGCAGCACATCGGGTACTCGTTCTCGCCCTGCGTCCCGATCCAGTGGCGCCCCAACCTCTCCGACGCCCGGTCGCCCGCGATCATGCGCGACCTGATCCGTGAGGCCGTCGCCCAGTGGAACACCGCGCTGGGGGCCCAGGTCATGTCGGTCGGGCCGGACACGACCGCGAGCTACCAGTCGCGATTCGACGGCACGAACACGCTGGCCGTCGAGACCGGCAACACGGGCTTCGGCGGCGTCGGTGGTCCGTCGACGGTGACGCGAGGTGGCGAGGACACCATCACCGAGGCGGACGTCGCGATCTTTGACTCTGACGCCTTCCCCCTCGACGACCAGGCCAAGGCGATCCTGCGCCTCACGATCGCGCACGAGATCGGTCACGCGATCGGGTTCCTGCACACGATCGACCCGAAGAGCCCGATGTCGTACGTCGCGCCCGACGGGACGGCCATCGATGCCCAGACGGCCAAGGTTGCCCGACACCTGCTCACCGGGCCGTGCACCGAACGGCGCGAGGTCAGCAACAACCTCGACCTGTTCGACTCGTTTGCCCGATCCAAGAAGATCGGGTTCGGGCATGTCGGGCGCCAGATCCAACCGTTGCTCCACGACGCTGCCACGAACGTCGTCGCCGCCGGTGTGACCCTCGCCGACATCCGCCGGTCGCAGGGGGATCCAGTGACGCGTGCGGTGATCTGTCGGTCGGACCAGTTCCCGGACTGCCTCGCCGGCTCCTCGCTTGCGGGGCGCACGGGCATCGTCCTCTTCGTCCCGGGCGGCCCCAGCGGCCGGCTGCCCGCGTCGGTTCGTGACGCCCTGGCCCGGGCCTTCGGAGCAGCGCGGGCCGCGGCCGACGTGATCGTGGTCGGTGGGACAAGTGCCGTGTCGGCGGGGGTCGAGAACGATCTCCGGGCCGAGGGCTATCCGGTGCGACGCCTGCGTGGCGTGGCGCCGGATGCCAACCGCTACGGCACGGCGCGAGCCATCGCGGACGACGTGGCGGCGCGCGCAACGGGCCGCATCGACACCGTCTACCTGGCACGTGGCGACAACCCTGCGGACGCCATGACGGCAGGCGTGATCGCCGCCCGCGACGGGGTGCCGCTGGTGCTGACGACCCCGACGCGGCTTCCGGACGTGACACGCCGGGCGCTGGACACGTGGCGTCCACGGCGCGTGGTCCTGCTGGGCGGCGTGGCCGCGATCAACCAGACGGTGGCGCAGCAGGTCGCTGCCTACGCCGACGTCGTCCAACGAGCCCAGGGGCGCGAGCGCACGGCCACGTCCGTGGCGATTGCCCGCGACCTCGGTGGCTACGTCGCCATCGATCAGGACCCGCGGCCGATCACCCTGCTCAACGGTCGGCACCCCGAGGCCTGGGCGCTGGCGATCGGCTACGCCCCACTGGGGGCGGTCGAGAACAGCCCGATCCTGCTTGTCGAGGCCGACGGCTTCCTGCCGGAGACGCCGGCAGAAAAGGGGTTCGCCCCGGGATCCGGGACGTTCCTTGCGCAGCTGGATCTCTCTGGCTCGCATGACGGGATGGCCCGGGCACGTGGTGGGGACATCCTGTTCCGCTCGCTCGGGACCAGCACGAATGTGTTCACCCCTGCCGTGTCGATGACGTACGCCGACCAGGTCCTGCTGTACTGCCGGTGGTATCAGGACGACTGCGCCCAACAAGGACTCGGCTGAGTGAGTGACCGCAACTGGTGGGGCTGGGGTGACGAGGGCGATGCCCTCGGACCCAGCGACATGTCGACGTTGGCGCAACAGGTTGCGGGGGTGTTCAGCCTGCCGACACCCTCGGCGGCCTACGCCTCGGCCATCCAGTCGGTCACGGTGCCTGCCACCGCAGTGACGCCACCGGAGTCCCTGGCCACGCTGTTCGACTTCGATCCGCAGGCCCGCGTCCTGCATGCCAAGGGGCAGTCGTTCACCGACGTCGTGCGCGCCTTCCACGGCCAGGTCGGTCGGGTGCCGGACGTGGTTCTGCGGCCCCGTTCGGCCGCGGACGTGGCGCAGTTGCTGGACTGGGCCGACGGCAACGGCGTCGTCGTGATCCCGTTCGGTGGCGGCACGTCCGTCGTCGGTGGCGTCAACGCCCCGTTGGACGATCCGCGCCCCGTCGCCTCGCTGGACCTTGGCCGCATGGACCGCGTGACGGACATCGACGAGGTCTCCCTCGCGGTGCGCATCGAGGCCGGTGCCCGTGGGCCTCGCATCGAGGAACAGCTTCGCGTCAAGGGCCTGAGCCTGCGCTTCTATCCCCAGTCGTGGCAGTACGCGACGTTGGGTGGCTGGGTTGCGACCCGCGCCGGTGGGCACTTCGCGACCGGCCCGACGCACGTCGACGACCTCGTCGAATCGATCGAGGCACAGACGCCGACCGGGCCCTGGGTCTCTCGACGCCTGCCGGCGTCGGGTGCCGGGCCGTCGCCGGACCGGATGTGGCTGGGCAGCGAGGGCACGCTCGGAGTGGTCACGGCTGCGTGGCTCCGTGCCGTGCCACGCCCGAACCAACGGGCGTCGGTCACGATCCTCTTCCCGGTCTTCGAGTCGGCCATGGCTGCCGTGCGCGAGATCGTCCAGTCGGGCCTGCGCCCGTCCAACCTGCGCCTGCTGGACCCGACCGAGGCGCTGGTCAACGGGGCCGGAGACGGCTCGAAGTCCGTCCTCGCAATGGGCTTCGAGGGCACGGGGCGCTGGCTCGGGTCCCTGTTGGACCCGGCCACGAAGATCTGCCGGAACCACGGCGGTCTGTTGGACGGGATGCCCAAGATGATCGCGGGCGACCGCAGCGGCACCGCCGACGGGGCGTCGGGGGACTGGCGCCAGTCCTTCCTGCGCGCCCCGTACGTCCGCGACGCGTTGGTCCGCCTGGGCTTCGTCGTCGAGACGTTCGAGACCGCCGTGACCTGGGACAAGGCCGACCGGTTCATCGAGGACGTACGTGAGCGCACCCGGCAGGCCGCCGAGGACGTCGGCGACGGCAAGGCCATCATCGGGGTCCGGTTGACGCATGCGTACCCGGACGGCTGCGCGCCCTACTTCACGGTCATCACGCCGGGGCGGGGGACGGACCGGCCGGCCCAGTGGGCCGAGGTCAAGGCCGCCGCAGCGGCCGCCATCATCGAATCGGGAGGCACCATCACCCA
>CBDTZE010000293.1:0-3484 GCA_965364815.1 uncultured Nitriliruptoria bacterium
GCCCTTCGAGGCAGGGAGCAGCGCGATCCAGGACCGTCGTCGGTTCTCGGCCTCGCTCACGATGGTTCCGTCCCGCGGGATCGGACGGGCTCGTCGACGGGCCCGGTCGCTGCGACGTGGACCAACGCGAAGCGCTCGAACAGCATCTCGAGATCGGGGTCGTAGGGCAGCGGCACGGTGGGCAGGTACCGGGCGAAGAACTCGCGGTGCGCCGGGACCCACCAGTCCCGGGTGCGATCCCCTTCGCCCTCGTCGCGGGCGAAGTCCTCGTCGACGCTGGTCAACGGGCCGATGCGGATCTGCGTGGTCTGCAGCAGGGCCACCGGCTGGGCACGTCCGTCGAGCACGATCCAGTGCTCGCCGACGGCGGGGAGTGGCTCGCCGTCGTGCTCGAACTCGATGATCGCGCCGGCCGTCGCACGCTTGGGGCCGTGGATCACCAGCTCGGCAAGCTCGTCGGCCATCTCGACGTGGTCCCCGAACCACTCGGCGACCGGCGTCGGCTGCCCGGTGTCGAGCCCGAGTTCCTCGACGCACCGCGCCCAGTACGCATCGATCACGGCCTGGTCCGGCGTCGGGGGAGACCGTCGGGGCGCGGAGGTCACGAGACCCGGGCCTCGGCGGCAGCGGCGAGCTCGTCGAGGTCGACCTGCATCACCTTGCGCGTGGCCGGCATGAACAGGCGCCCGATGGTCGCAGCCATCACCTGCGAGACGACGCCCTTGGGCTCCCCGGCGAAGGTCATGCGGATGGTGGAGACGTCGTTGCCGTCTGCCTCGACGGTGAAGACCGACCGGTAGTGCGCCCCGTTGGAATCGGCCTCGACCACGTAGCTCTCACCCTCGACGAGTTCGGTGACGGCCATGTCCTCGGTCGCCTCCTTGCCGAACATCGTGCGGGTCTCGCGCCAGGACGTCCCGACGTCGAACGTCGTGCCGTCGTCGAGCCGTTCGACCGACGTGATGCCGGAGATGACGGTCGTCCACGCATCCATGTCGGTGATCGTCGCCCACACCACCGCGGCCGGGGCGTTGACGGTGCGGCTGAGCTTGATCTCGTTCACGACGGACTCCGAGGGGTGTCGCCCCGACGCTACTGCCACCCACAACGGCCGGGCGTCGCCGAGGGTCAGGCCTTCGGGGCGCGGCGCTCGCGTTCGTCCAACAGGGCGCCGAGGGTGCGCCCCATCCCGGCCGCCTGGTTGGCCCGGATGTCGCCGTTGATCTGCGACAGGAACCGGCCGTCGTCGTTGCCGCCACCGCCGCTGCCGCCCGCGGGGGAGTGGGCGATCATCTCGGCGTCGTCTCCCATGCGACCCGCTCGCAGGCCGGCGATCTGGCGATCCAGTTCGGCATTCGAGAGGTGGGCGAACCGGCGCTCGGTCGACAGTTCGCGCATGCGGTTCTCGATGGCGCGGACGAGCGTGTGGTCGTCGTCCCTCTTCGCGGCCAGGAGTGCCGTCCACAGGGCGTCGGTGTCGAGGCTGGTGGCGATCTCTTCGGTGGTCAGGTGCGTGCTCACATCGTCCCCTCGTTCGCTGCAAGACGCTTCATGCTACTCAGGGGAGAGTGCAAAGTCGAGGAAAACACGAGCGACGCGTGACCGGCTGGTCACGCGCCGCCCCGAAGAACGAAGGTCAGAGGATCTGCGAGAGGAACAGCTTGGTGCGCTCCTCCTGCGGGTTCTCGAAGAAGTGCTCGGGGGTCCCGACCTCGACGATCTCGCCCTCGGCCATGAACACGACCCGGTCGGCCACGGCCCGGGCGAAGCCCATCTCGTGGGTCACCACGACCATGGTCATGCCGGACTCGGCGAGCTCCACCATGGAGTCGAGGACCTCCTTGACCATCTCCGGGTCAAGGGCGGAGGTCGGCTCGTCGAACAGCATGACCTTGGGCTGCATGGCCAGGGCGCGGGCGATGGCCACGCGCTGCTGCTGGCCGCCGGAGAGCTGGCCCGGGAACTTGTGGGCCTGCTCCGGAATCTTCACGCGGGTCAGCTGCTTCATCGCCTCTTCCTCGGCCTTGGCCTTGGGCCACTTGCGGACCTGGCGAGGGGCCAACGTGATGTTGTCCATGATCGTCAGGTGCGGGAAGAGGTTGAAGCTCTGAAAGACCATGCCGCACTCGCGGCGGATCTCCTGGATGTTGCGCAGGTCGTCGGACATCTCGACACCGTCGACCGTGATCCGGCCGGCGTTGTGCTGCTCGAGCCGGTTGATGGTGCGGATGAGCGTCGACTTGCCCGAGCCTGACGGGCCCAGCACGACGACGACCTCCTGGGCGCCGACGACCAGGTTGATGCCCTTGAGTGCCTGGAAGTCACCGAAGAACTTGTCGACGTTGTCGACGACGATCATCGGCTCACCGGTGCCGCCGGGCTGGGTCGCTGCCGCGGTGAGGTCGTAGGTGCTGCTCATGCTTGTTCCTTGCTGCAGGTCTTGGGCGAGGGCCGGGCCCCCGGGATGCGGGACGGCGTCAGCGCGTGCCGACACCGAGGCGGCCTTCGAGTCGCTGCGACTCACGGGACATGGTGAACGCGATCACCCAGTAGATGAAGGCGGCGATGGCCAGGACCTCGGCCTCGACGCCTGTGCCGTTGAACTCTGGCTGCTTGGTCAGGCCCTGTGTCACCAGCAGGAGCTCGCGGCGGCCGATGATGGCAACCAGCGAGGTGTCCTTGAACAGGGAGATGAACTGGCCGACGAGCGCCGGGATCACGTTCCGCAGTGCCTGCGGAAGCACGATCAGGCGCATCTCCTTGGTCTTGGGCAGGCCCAGGGCCATGGCGGCCTCGGACTGGCCCTTGGGCACTGCCTGCAGGCCACCACGGACGATCTCGGCGACGTACGCACCGGAGAACAGCGTGATGACGACGATCGAGCGAGTGATGCCGCCGGGGACGATGCCTTCCGGCAGGAAGAAGTTCAGGGTCAACGAACCCATGAACAACAGCGTGATCAGCGGGACGCCACGGATGAGTTCGATGTAGCCGACGCTGAAGGCGCGGATGACCGGCAGGTCCGAACGGCGTCCCAGTGCGGCCATCAGACCGATGGGGAAGCAGAGGGTGATGGACGCGCTGGCGAGGAAGATCGTCAGCAGCAGGCCGCCCCATTCCTCGTACCAGACGTTCAGCGCGAGGAAGATGAAGCCGCCCATCAGCAGCGCCGCACCGGCAAGGGCGCCGGACGTGGCGCGCTTGTGGGGCAGGCGCATGCCGAACGTACGGAAGCCCCACATGATGGCCATGAGCAGGATGATGAGTCCCGCAGCCTTGAAGCGCTCCACTCGAGCGAGCCACAGCATCACGACGATGAACAGGCCCAGGGGAGCGAACCGCCGTGCCGCGTTGGAGAGCTGCAGGACCGTGGACTTGGCGAGGACGCCCTCTTCCTCGTCGGACTGCGCCACCAGTTGGTGTGCGGAGTCCACCATCAGGGCCAGGCCGGCACCGACGATGAACAACCCGATCCAGGCGAGGT
>CBDTZE010000294.1:0-3481 GCA_965364815.1 uncultured Nitriliruptoria bacterium
CAAGAACGACCCGGCGCCCCGTGCGCCGGGTCGTTCGATTCCGCGGGCCGTTGCCGCCTTCGACGCAGCCATTTGGTCCGGCCGTGTCGCAGCGCTTGGGTCAGCCCCACCATTCGGGGGAACTGGCGCGACCGGCTGCCCCGTTGGACCGACGATCCCCTCCGAGGCCCCCTCTTGACCAGCCCGTTCCTTCCCGCGTCCCGTCGACGCGGACTTGCCGCCGGCCTTGCACTCCTGGCCATCGTGGCTTCCGCCTGCAGCGGAGCTTCCTCAGCGCCCGGCGCCGCGTCGTCCTCAACGCCGGCCCTCGCGTCGCCGACGGACGACCCGTCCGCGTCCGAGACGGCTGAGCCGACGGCGACGGAAGCGGCCTCCCCCACGCCCTCGACCGCCCCGACGACCGACGCGGAACTGGCGGCCCTCGGTGCGAATGAGCTCGGGCGGATCCCGGTCATGGAGTGGCACGAGATCCAGGACGAGAACGATCGCTGGGCCAACCGGATGGACACCTTCCGGGCCCAGCTCGCCGAGCTGCAGGCCCGCGGCTATCGCCCGATCTCCCTCGACGAGTTCATCGACGGCGACATCGACCTCCCGGCCGGCCTGTCCCCCGTGCTCCTGACGTTCGACGACTCCTACAAGGAGCACATGTTCTTCGGGCCCGACGGTGTGACGCCGGACCCGGACAGCGTCGTGGGGATCCTGCAGGCGATGCACGCCGAGGACCCGACGTGGCGGCCGCTGGCGACCTTCGCCTTCTACTGGCCGTACCCGTTCCGCGAGACCGACCGCGACCTCATCGAGGCCAAGTTGCGTTACCTCGCGAGCAACGGCTTCGACCTGTCGAACCACACCTACAACCATGACAACCTCCGCAAGATGAGCGACGACGAGGTCGTCGCCAACCTTGCCCGTACGGAGGCAGAGCTGGCTGGGGTCGTCGGTGGCGACTACCGCGTCCGCAGCCTCACCCTGACGCAGGGCATCTGGCCGCAGAACCGCGACCTGGCCATGGCCGGTGAGTCGGAGGGCTTCGCCTACCAGCACGACATCGCGCTGGAGGTCGGCTTCCAGCCCACCAAGTCGCCGTTCCACCTCGACTACGACCCGCGCAACGTCCAGCGTGTGCAGGCCTGGCTGCCTGAGTTCCGCAAGTGGATGGACTGGCTCGACGAGAAGCCGGGTCGGCGCTACGTCTCGGACGGCGATCCGACCAGCGTGGCCTTCCCCGCCAACTTCGCCGACGTGACGGGCGACCTCCGTGGCCTGACGGCTCGACCGTTCGAGGGCGAACTCGCTGGCGTCTCCCACGTCCCCACGACGTGCGTGGGCGAGGACGACGGGGCGCCGTTCGACTGCGCCCCATCGCCGCAGGACGAGGCCACACCCGACGCCGAGTGACTCAGGCCAGCAGGTCGACACCGACGCGACGTGCGAGGGCGACGGTCTGTTCCAGGGGCAGGCCGATGACGTTGGTGTCGCTGCCGACGATGCCGGACACGAACACCGCCCCGGCGCCTTGCAGGCCGTAGCTCCCGGCCTTGTCGAGGGGCTCACCGGTGGCGACATACCAGGCGATCTCGGCGGCCTCGAGATCACGGAACTGGACCTCGGTGCGGACCACGACCCGGTCCGACCAGTCACCGAAGCGGGCGGCGACGGCGGTCAGCACGGCGTGCTGACGACCTGAGAGGCCGGCCAGCATCTGTGCAGCCTCGACAGGCCCGGTCGGCTTGCCGAGGATGTCGCCGTCGAGGACGACGATCGTGTCGGCTGCGATGACCAGCGCCGATCCGCCATCGACGGCGGCAGCCTTGGACGTGGCGAGTCGACCGACCAGCGCCTGGGCGGACTCCCCCGGTCGGGGCGTCTCATCGACGTCTGCGGGTCGGACCGAAGGCGAGAGCCCGAGGCGTTGCAGCAACTCCAGGCGCCGCGGCGAGGCAGAGGCCAGGACCAGGCCGACCTCGGAGACCGGACGCAGGTCCGCGGCGGTGCGGGACTCAGCCACCGGAGACGACCAGCGAGGCGGCATCGTCCAGGACGGCACCGTCATCGGAACGAGCGTCGAGCCAGCCCTCGGGAAGGATGACGCGCTTGCCGCCAGTCGTGTGTCCCCGGGGGTTGCGCCGGACGGACTCGTCGAAGGGCAGGTCGCGAGGCAGAGCGGCAAGCCCTTCCTCCAACTCGGCCAGGGTCGACACCAGCACCAGTGCTCGGCGAAGCTCCCGACCCAGCGGATAGCCCAGCAGGTACCAGCCGGGGTGCTTGCGGAACTGGCGCACGCCGACGTCCTCGCCCATCCACTTCACCAGCAGGCGGCCGTGGTCCAGCATGAGGTCCGCGACCTCGCCGGACGTCGGACCGGCCTTGGCCGGTCGGCCTTCGAAGGCGTCCTGGAGGTCACGGAAGAGCCACGGCCGTCCCAGGCATCCACGCCCGACGACCACGCCATCGCAGCCGGTCTGCTCGACCATGCGGATGGCGTCCTGGCCTTCCCAGATGTCCCCGTTGCCCAGCACGGGGACGTCCAGCGCGTCCTTGAGTTCCTTGATGCGTGACCAGTCGGCCTCGCCGCCGTACCCCTGCTCCGCGGTGCGCGCGTGCAGTGCCACAGCGGCCGCGCCTTCGCGCTGGGCGATCTGGCCGGCCTCGATGAAGGTCTCGTGGCGGTCGTCGATCCCGACCCGCATCTTCACGGTCACGGGGATGTCGCCCGCGGCGCCGACGGCAGCCCGGATGATGTCCCGGTAGCGGTCGCGCCGCCAGGGCAAGGCCGCTCCCCCGCCGTGCCGGGTGATCTTCGGGGCGGGGCAGCCGAAGTTGAGGTCGATGTGCTCGACGCGGTCCTCGCGGACCAGCAGGTCGACAGCGGGCTCGACGTCGGAGGCCGCGATGCCGTAGAGCTGGATGGACCGGACGTCCTCCTCAGGACCGAAGGCGGCCTTCATGTCGCTCTTGCCGCTGCCCTCGGCCAACGCTCGCGCCCCGACCATCTCGGACACGAACAGGCCGTCGCCCTGTTGGCGACACAGGGTGCGGAAGGCCACGTTCGTCACGCCCGCCATGGGGGCGAGCACGACCGGAGGCCAGACCTCGAGGGGTCCGATGCGGAGGGGATCCATGGCGGCGAGGGTACGGAGCCGGGTCAGGCTCCCTCGATCCCCTCGCGCAGGGAACGAACGAACGCCGCGACGCGGTCAGCCGCGCCCTCGGGCGGACCGTCCATGATCGCCTGGACCGTGGCCGAGCCGACGATCACGCCGTCGGCGTACGTGGCGACGTCGGCAGCCTGTTCCGGTGTCTTGACGCCCACCCCGACCGCGATCGGCAGATCGGTGTGCTTGCGGATCCGCGCAACCAGGTCGCGAGTCACGTCGCCGGAGACCGACTTGACGCCGGTGACGCCCAGCAGACCCGTCGCGTAGACCCAGCCGCTGGAGGCATTGGACAGCAGGCCCAGGCGCTCGTCGGCGGTGAC
>CBDTZE010000295.1:0-3476 GCA_965364815.1 uncultured Nitriliruptoria bacterium
CCCGGGCTTCCCCGGGTACGCCGCGGAGTTGGCGGACGACCTGGCAACGCTGCCGGAGATCCTGCGTGACAACGGCTACGCGACGCTCATGTCCGGCAAGTGGCACCTGTCCAAGGACAGCGACAACTCCGATGCCGGGCCACGTCACTCGTGGCCGCTGCAGAAGGGCTTCGATCGGTACTACGGCTTCCTCGACGGCTTCACGAACTTCCATCATCCCCACCGCTTGGTCCGCGACAACTCGACCGTCGAGATCGATCGCTACCCGGACGACTACTACCTGACCGACGACCTCACGGCCGAGGCGATCCGGATGGTGCAGTCGGCCAAGGCCGCGAACCCGGCCCAGCCATTCTTTCTCTACCTGGCCCACGGCGCGGCCCACGCGCCGCTGCACGCCAAGGCCGACAAGATCGCGAAGTACGCCGACCGGTATCACGAGGGCTGGGACGTCCTGCGTGAGGAACGCCTGGCAAAGCAGAAGGCGATGGGCCTGTTCCCGGAGCACACGAAGTTGGCGCCCCGTCCGGACCAGCCCGGCTGGGAGGCACCGCCCTGGGAGGAGACGACCGCCGACGAGCGCATCGTGTTCGCGCGTTACATGGCGGTCTACGCCGCGATGGTGGAGCACATCGACGAGTCGGTCGGCGCGCTGCGCGCCGAGCTCGAGGCCATGGGGGAGTGGGACAACACGATCCTGCTGTTCACGTCCGACAACGGGGCGTCGCGTGAGGGCGGGGTCAGTGGGACGACCAGCTACTACACCCACCTCGGCGGCGAGGTCGACATCCCTCGCGACCTGGCACGCCTGGACGACATCGGCGGGCCGCGCACGATGCCGCACTACCCGCAGGCGTGGGCCATGGCGGGCAACACGCCGTTCCCGCTCTACAAGACCTCGGCTCATGCGGGCGGCCGCCAAGTGCCGACCCTGCTGAGCTGGCCGGCGCGGTGGTCCGGACACGCCGGGCAGGTCAGGTCCCAGTACGGCCATGTGTCCGACGTGCTGCCGACGCTCCTCGAGGCCATCGGCATCGAGGCGCCTGGTCACCGCGGGGGTCTGCCGCTGGTGCCGATCGCCGGGACCTCGATGCTCGGCTGGCTGGACGACGCCAACGTCGAATCGGCGACCTCGACCGAGGGTCGGATGTTCGAGGTCGCGGGCCATCGCTCCTACCGCAGGGGGCGCTGGGAGATCGCGTCGTTCCACGCGCCGCTGGTCCGCTTCCAGGACAGCGAGTTCCAGCTGTTCGACCTCGACGCGGACCCGTCGTGTTCGACCGACGTCGCGGCCGACCATCCCGACGTCGTTGCCGAACTGTCGGCGGCCTGGGAGGAAGCGGCCTGGGACAACCAGGTCTTCCCGATGGATTCGGGCTCGGGCCTGAAGTACCTGATCCGCCCTGAGCGCAACGCGTACCTCACGCGGCCGATCATGATCCGCCCCGGCACGCCGACCCTGGAGCGGTGGCGGTCCATGGAGTTCATCAGCTTCCGGGGCTGCACGATCACCGTCGACGTGGGCTACCGCTCCGGCGATGAGGGCCACCTCGTCGCACACGGCGACCAGGGCGGTGGCTACGCCCTGCGCGTCGAGGGAGGCGACCTCGTCTTCGTGCACAACGACGGCCACGGGGACCTCACGCAGGTCCGCGCCCCGATGCCGGACACGGCCGAAGAGATCGTCCTCACGCTGGATCGCCCCGCCGGTGGGAAGTGGAACGTCGCCCTGCACGTGGACGGCCGAGCGGTTGCCGCCGTCGCGGGGCTGACGCCACTGTTCCCGATGGCGCCGTTCCAGGGGATCGACGTGGGCATCAATCGCCGCTCGCCGGTGGACTGGGCCCTGTTCCAGGAGCGCGGCACCTTCCCGTGGGCGGGGACCGGCCTGCGCGCCGTCACCTACGCCCCGCACGAGCACGCCCCGGACGCGCCCTTCCAGTGGCTCCAGGCGATCCGTGACGTGTCGCTCGCGTACGACTGAGCCAGAACGAGGCACGAACTGGGTCGAACGTCCCGGTGACGGAGGGGCAGACGCCCCCAATCCGTGACCGGGTGGTCAAGTCGAGCCAGGGATTCAACGATCCCCCTCAGCAGGAAGTTCTTTCGATGAGGGGTGGGCGCCATGCGCCGCAACGCAGTGGTCGCGATCGTGACGACGGTCTCCATGCTGGCTGGACCGGTCGCTGCACAGGCCCAGTCGCAGGGTGAGGACCCAGCGGTCCAACCCGCACAGGGGCAGGCCGAGTTGTTGTCGACCGACCCGGCGGACGACGACCAGGAAGCGCTGGTGGCCGGTCCGCTCGCCGGCCTCCTGGACCACCTCGGCAGCCTGGTCCCGTCCGTGGTCGACGTGGCCGCCTTCACCGCCAGCAACTTCCGGGTCGAGGCTCCGTCGCACGTGACGATCCTGACCACGGGGTTGGATGCGGCCGCACTCGGTGACGCCGCGACCAGCGTCGAGGTGACCGGCCGTGGGGGAGCGGACGGCACGGACGCCGTGGGCTGGGGCACCTGGGCGACGTCCGTCCTGCTGCAGGTGGCCCCGCTCACCACGATCGAGTTGGTCGACGTCTACCCCGACGACCTGCCGAACCTGGCTGCCCTCACGCAAGCCCTCGAGGCCATCGACCCGATGACCACGGACGCCGTGCTGCTGGCCTTCCCGCCCGGGGACGTCCTGGACCCCATGTCGCGCCTGCTGGCCGCGGGGCGTGCGGACGCCGTGTTGGACGCCGCGCTGGACACCATCGTCACCCGTGATGACGGCAGCCGCGTCGTGGGCATCCCGATGGACGACGAGGCCCGCGCCAGCGCCGAGTACATCGGCGGTTGGGCTGACCTGCGTGACGTGCGCAACGCCGCCCGCATGATCGCCACCTGGGAGGACACCTCGGCGGCGATCACCGCACTGGTGGCCGATGGGGTGCCCGTCGTCTCGCCCGCCGGGGACCTGGGGCCCACGCCCCAGAGCGTGCTCGGCCTCGCCGGGTTGGCCGACGTCATCGCCGTCGGTGCAGCGAACGCTGCCGGTGTCGTCACCACGACCTCGGCGCGCGGACCGTCGCTGCACGGAACTGCCAAGCCTGACGTCGTCGCGCCCGTCGTCTTTGCGGGCGTGCTGCCGGCGAACAGTCGCCTGGCCACGGTGTTCGATGCCGTTGGTCTGTTGGACGCCTCCCTGCCGGTCGACCTGCCCGGCGACGTCACGACCATCCGCACGTCGTCTGCCTCGACCATTGCTGCCGCGGCCGAGGTGGTCGCGTCCCTGGCTGCGCTGCACGTTGCCGGGGCGGCTTCTGCTGCGACGTTCGCCGGCGAGTTGCTCGCGGCCGCGGAGCCCAGCGCTGACCGCGACGTCCTTGCCGAAGGCGCTGGCGTCCTGTCGGCCCTGCCGACCGTGGCCTCCATGGGCACGCGCCCGACCGTCAGCGGTCCGCTGGACCTGGGCATGGAGCCGGACGACGGGATCAGCG
>CBDTZE010000296.1:0-3451 GCA_965364815.1 uncultured Nitriliruptoria bacterium
CTGTCGACGCCCCCGCTCCAGTCGAGCCGTCGCCCGTGGCCGAGCCTTCGCCCGCGGTGGAGCCTTCGCCCGTGGAGGAGCCGTCCCCGGAGTCCGAGCCCTCGCCTGAGGAAGACTCCCCGGAGTCGGAGCCGTCCCCCGACAACGAGTCGGCCGTTGTCGATGAGGCCGTCGAGCCCGTTGTCATCGAGCCCGTTGTCGACGAGCCCATCGTGGTCGATGTCGGCGCGCAGGTCGCGGTGCCGGACCCGCTGGCTGGCTGGGATCCGGACGGTTACACGCCCCGCACGACCGAGGTCCTGCAGGACGAGGACCGCAGCCCCGTGATGGCTGCCGGTGGCGCCGCCTCCGGTGCCCTGCTCGGCTATGCGGCACTCGGCCGGACACGCTCGCGTGGCGCGGTGTTGGGTGCCATCGTCGGGGCCGTCACCGGCTTCGTCGTCGGCAAGATGACCCGCCCCGACGCCTGACCTCAGCTTCCCAACCTGGGTTCCAGCCGTCCGTCTGACGGCTGGTGGCCCGACCCATCCGCCTCCGTCCCGGGGGCACAACGCACGGACCTGCCATGACGCTCTCGCTCTCCAGCATCGAATCCCTCCACGCCCGCGAGATCCTCGACAGCCGGGGCAACCCGACGGTCGAGGTCGAGGTCAGCCTCATCGGCGGTGCGTTCGGCCGGGCCGCCGTGCCGTCGGGAGCCTCGACCGGTGAGTTCGAGGCCGTCGAGTTGCGCGACGGTGGCAACCGTTACATGGGCAAGGGCGTGCTCAAGGCCGTCGCGAACGTGACCGACGTCATCGCCCCGTCACTCCTGGGCCGCGATGCCAGCCGCCAGCGCGAGATCGACGCCATCCTGATCGACCTCGACGGGACGGACGACAAGTCCAACCTCGGCGCGAATGCGATCCTCGGTGTGTCGCTGGCCTGCGCCAAGGCCGCGGCTGCGCAGTCCGGTCAGCCGCTCTACGCCTACCTCGGGGGACCGTCGGCACACGTGCTGCCCGTCCCGATGATGAACATCCTCAACGGTGGCTCCCACGCGGACTCGAACGTCGACGTGCAGGAGTTCATGATCGCCCCGATCGGGGCGCCGACCTTCCGTGAAGCCCTGCAGGCCGGCACGGAGGTCTACCACCAGCTCAAGAAGGTCCTGCTGGACCGCGGCCTGTCCACGGGCCTGGGAGACGAGGGCGGGTTCGCCCCGAACCTGCCGACCAACGCCGCAGCGCTGGAGTTGATCGTCGAGGCCATCGAGAAGGCTGGCTACACGCCGGGCACCGAGATCGCCCTGGCCCTGGACGTGGCGGCGTCGGAGTACTTCGAGAACGGGGTCTACAACCTCGCCGGCGAGGGCCGCAAGCTCTCCAGCGACGAGCACGCCGCCTGGCTCGGTGAGCTCGCCGCGCAGTTCCCGATCATCTCGATCGAGGACGGCATGGACGAGGAGGACTGGGACGGCTGGAAGGTCCTCACGGACGCCATCGGTGACACCTGCCAGCTGGTCGGCGACGACCTGTTCGTCACGAACGTCGAGCGCCTGCAGCGTGGCCTGGAGATGGGCGTCGCCAACTCGGTGCTGGTCAAGGTCAACCAGATCGGCACCCTGACGGAGACCTTCGAGACGATGGAGCTGGCGCATCGCCACGGTTACACCAACATGGTGAGTCACCGCTCGGGCGAGACCGAGGACGCCACGATCGCCCACATCGCCGTGGCGGTGAACGCCGGTCAGATCAAGACGGGCGCCCCGGCCCGCTCCGACCGCGTGGCCAAGTACAACCAGCTCCTGCGCATCGAGGAGCGCCTCGGCGACCAGGCGCGATTCGCCGGCGACGCCGCGTTCCCGCGGGCCAAGCGCTGACGATTTCGTCCCGGCTCCTTGCCGAGCCGGGCCAGACCCGTAGTATTTCGCGACCACAGCAGCAACACTGGCAACATGACTGAGCAGCCCCCTCGCCGCGCACCCGGACCTGTCCGGGCCGTTGCTCGCGTGACGCGTGACAGCGTCGTCCGGACGCGCAACGTCGGTGTCCGCGCCGTGTCGGGCGACAAGCCGCTGGCGGTGGGCTTCCTGGCTGCGTTCGTCGCGAGTGTCGTTCTGCTGTCTGGGCCGATGCAGAACTACCTCGCGTCCAGCGACCGGGTGGACCTGTTGGAGTCGCAGGCGGCGGCGCTCGAAGCAGCGAACGCCGACCTCGAACAGCAGCGCGACGACCTCAACGACCCTGAGCAGCTGGAGTTGCGCGCACGTGAGGACGGGTTCGTGAAGCCCGGCGAGGTCCCGTACGTCGTCGTCCCGCCAGAGGTCGAGCGGCCCCAGATCGTGGAACCGCTCCCGGAGGTCGACGAGACCGACGCGTCGTGGTTCGCCAAGGTGTGGAACGGCCTGACGTCGGTCTTCGGCGAGTGACCGAGGAGGCCGGCGCGTATGACGCGGGGTCTGCCGGCCTTGTGCCGAACCCGTCGCCAGGCTCGCCTGCCCTCGTCATCGTGGACGTCCAGCAGGGTTTCGACGAGCGCACCGAGCCCCGGAACAACCCGGATGGCGAGGCCAACGTCGCGGCCCTCCTGGCGGCATGGCGGGCCGCCGACTGGCCGATCGTCCGCGTCCGGCACGACAGCGTGGATCCCGACTCGCGTCTGCGTCCAGACCGGCCGGGCAACGCGATCAAGCCCGAGGTCGCGGGGGCGGTCGACCTGGAGATCTCCAAGTCGGTGCACTCGTCGTTCCACGGCGACATCGACCTGGCCTGGTGGCTGCGCGAGTCCGCGATCGACACGATCGTGGTGTGCGGGGTCCAGACCAACATGTGCTGCGAGACCACGGCGCGCATCGGTTCCGACCTCGGCTTCACCGTCTGGTTCGCGCTGGACGCGACCTGGACCTACGACCAGGTCGGCCTCGACGGGACCGTGATCACGGCAGACACCTTGGCCGCCGTCACGGCGTCCACGCTGGCAACGGACTTCTGCGAGATCGTCTCCACGGCCGAGGCCATCGCTCGCACCACGGCCTGACGCCCCGTCGCGCGGACGGGCCTCTGCGGCTCAGTCCTCGTGGACGGCCAGGAGGGCCGCATTGACGACGTCGTCGGCGGCGATGCCGACGGCCGCGTGCAGTTCCTCGACCGTGCCGGACTCGCCGAAGCGGTCGACGCCCAGCGTGAACTGCCGCGTCCCGATCGCGGATCCCAGCCACGCCAGCGCGTGCGGGGCGGCGTCGTGGACCGACACGATCGGGCGGGTCCGTTCCTCGGCCGGGATCAGCCGGTGCAGGTGCGACACCGAGCGGGTCACTCGCGCCGTCCGGATGTCGTTGGTGAACGTCGCACGCCAGCCCCGGTGCAAGAGGTCCGGCGAGGTCAGGAGCAGGACCGTCGCCTGCACGCCTTCACGGTCGAGTTCGTCCGCAGCAGCCAGCGCCTCGGGCGCCATGGCCCCCGTGGTGGCG
>CBDTZE010000297.1:0-3448 GCA_965364815.1 uncultured Nitriliruptoria bacterium
CTTCCTCGGCGAGGACGCCGCCGCCGCCCGCATCGATCGCGCCGTCGGGTCCTGGCTCACGGAGCGCGCTGCCAGCGGCGCCCCGGTCGGCACCGAAGCCGCCGGCGACCGCCTTGCTGAGCTCGCTGGCGCCTGACATGGCGAGCATCAAGGCGCGACTGATCAAGGCCGGCGGCCTCACGCTGGTCCAGGCCGCAGGGCGGGTGAACAAGGACCGCGAGCCCACGGTCGAGGACCTCCCGATCATGCGGGCGAGGTTCGAGAAGTTGGCGGCCCGGGCCAGGATGCCCCGCGACGTCGAGATCACGCCGGTGGACTTCGGCGGCGTCAAGGGCGAGCGGGTCTCGGCCTCCGGCTCCAGCGCCGGCCGCGCGATCCTGTGGTTGCACGGCGGGGCGTATGTGATGTGCTCGCCCGTGACGCATCGAGGCATGACCCAGATGGCCGCACGCCGGGCGCGTGCGACCGTCTACGTGCCTGACTACCGACTCGCCCCGGAGCACCCGCACCCTGCGGCGTTCGAGGACGTCCTGGCGGCGTGGAACTTCCTGACCGCCACCCACGACCCCGAACGGATCGCCGTCATGGGCGACTCGGCCGGCGGCGGGCTGGCCGCGCAGTTGGTGGTGGCGTTGCGCGATGCCGGCCGCCCGATGCCCGGCGCCCTGGCGCTGCTCTCGCCGTGGCTGGACCTGTCGGGCTCCGGACCGACCATGTGGGAGCGCGCCGAGCGCGACCCGTGGCTTCCGGCCGAGCACATGCACATCGCCGCCGAGGCCTACGCCGGCGACTTCTCGGTCGACGACCCGGCCGTCAGCCCGCTGTTCGCCGACCTGCACGGCCTGCCTCCCACGCTCGTTCACGTCGGCACCGACGAGATCATCCACGACGACGGCGTCCGGTTCGTCCGCAAGGCCCGTGAGTCGGGGGTGGACGCCTCGGTGGGTATCTGGCAGGGGATGTTCCACGTCTTCCAGGCCTTCCCGCTGCCGGAGTCGAAGCGTGCGTGGCGCGAGATCGGCGGCTTCATCCAGCGTCAGATCCCGGACAACTGACGGCCCGGCTGGCCGTCGATTGCGCAGCGAGCCCCGTGCTCTGCCATGCTGTGGGGAGCGGCCGACGTCCGGCACGCACGACCTCGACGGCAGGAAACACCATGTCCGACTCGCCCCGCCCGTACACCTACAAGAAGGTCGAGCTGGTCGGCTCCAGCAAGGACGGCGTCGACGAAGCGATCCGCAACGCGATCCGTCGCGCCGGTGAGACCACCCGCAACCTCGACTGGTTCGAGGTCGAGGAGATCCGCGGCTGGATCCGTGACGGCGAGCCGCAGCACTTCCAGGTCACCCTGAAGGTCGGCTTCCGTCTCGAGGACGGCCAGGCGACCAACTGAGCAAGCCCGCCCGCCGGGGCGCCGGGGTCAGTTCTGGCTCTGGCGCCTGCGGGCGGCCGTGATGAGTTCGTCCATCACCGACTCACTCAGGGCGCGGGCCTGCGCCTCGAGGGCGGCCTCGTCCGTGGTGGCGGGATCGGCCTTGGTGACATCGTCGCCAGCGTCGGCCGTGGGGGCGGGGTCGTCATTCACCCAGGCGGCGACGACGCGGTCGCGCCCCGATCGCTTCGCTCGGTAGAGCGCGCTGTCGGCGCGCTTGAGCAGGCTCTCCGAGGTGTCGCCCTCACGGACGAGTGCCACGCCGAAGCTGGCCGATATCGGGAAGTCGGCGCGGATGTGGTGCAGACGCAGGCGAACGCGTTCGGCGATGCGCAGGGCCAGTTCTGGTCCGCCCCCTCGCACGACGACGACGAACTCCTCGCCACCCCAACGCCCGACGACGTCGCTCGCACGCGTCTGTTCGACCAAGGCCTGCCCCACCTCGCGCAGGATGTGGTCCCCGCCTGCATGGCCGTGCGTGTCGTTGATCATCTTGAAGTGGTCGAGGTCCAGCATGACCAGCGCGGCATCCCCGGGGCGGTCGAGGATGGAGCGAATGGCCGGCTCGGCGCCATGACGGTTGTTCACGTTCGTCAGGGCGTCCACCTCCGCAAGACGTGTCGCGCTGCGCCGACTGAGGGCGAGGTGCTTCGCGTTTGCCGCCGTGACGTCGAAGAGGATCGCGATCAGCACGGCAGATGCCAGGACGTCGAGGAGCGGCGTCAGGGTCTGGGCTCCCATCGCCGGCATGGACGACAGTGAGCCGAAGACCGTCAGCGCAGCGATCGTGAACGCGAACAGGACGACGAGGGAGGAGCGGCGCCCTCGCCGCTGGCCCATGGTGACGTAGAGCCCGCCGGTGGTGATCATGAGGGCGCGCCCGACGTGTCGGGTCTCGTGGATCCAGGTGGCGGCCGGATCGTCGGCGACCAGGACCTGCAGCAGCGACCCGCCGACGACGAGCGCGGCACCCGCGATGATGAGCAAACGGGCGGCCCCATCGGTCTCGAGTCGGCCGGTTGCGTGCGCCCCGATCGTTGCGACGAAGAGCAGGCAGATTCCCGCGACCGCCACGTTGGGGAAACGGTCGGGCCAGTAGTACGAGATGAACGGCAGCACGATCACTGCGATGGCGAGCAGTGCGTTCACCAGTCGCCGGTGCAGCGCCTGCAGGTCGTTCATCGGATGGGCCGTGTTCGTCAGGGCGTCGGCTGGCGGGTCCGACGGGCACGCTTCGACACGCTGCGCGGAGGTGATCGGAGTATTGCCCATTGTGGACCATGAAGACCTTGATCGCCCGATCGGCCCGCTTGGCGCCTTGGTCGCACGCTCCGCGCGCCCCTACGCTTCGGCCCCGTTGGCGGTCCGGCATCGTCATCATCGCCTGGAACTGACGCCCATGAGCCACACCCCCCTGCGTGTCCTGGGAAGCGCGGCCGATCTGGCCCTCTACGACACGACCCTGCGCGATGGCACCCAGCGCGAGGGCGTGAACCTCTCCGTCGAGGACAAGGTTCGCGTCGCCCGTCGCATGGACCGCCTGGGTGTCCACTTCCTCGAAGGCGGGTGGCCGGGCGCCAACCCGAAGGACACCGAGTTCTTCGCCCGCTTTGCGCGCGGAGACGAGGCGCCGCTGCGCGCGACACTCACGGCGTTCGGGATGACGCGCATGGCCAGCAAGGCCGTGGACGAGGACCCGTTGGTCGCGGGACTGGCCGAGGCCGGCACGGACGTCGTCTGCCTCGTCGGGAAGTCCTGGGGCTATCACGTCGACGAGGCGTTGGGTGTCCCACGCGACCAGAACCTCGCCATGGTCCGCGAGACCATCGAGTACCTGCGCGGCCTGGGCAAGCGCGTCATGTTCGACGCCGAGCACTTCTTCGACGGCTTCGCCCGTGACGGTGCCTACGCCCGCGAGGTCGTCCAGACCGCCGCCGCCGCTGGGGCGGAGGCCGTGATCCTGTGCGACACCAATGGCGGCGCCATGCCCTGGGACGTGGCGCTGGTGGTCAAGGA
>CBDTZE010000298.1:0-3408 GCA_965364815.1 uncultured Nitriliruptoria bacterium
CGTCGATCGAGGTGTCGCCGCACCACCTGATGGACCCCTCTCCGCATGTCCCGCCCGTGGGCCTCGGACGCGCCCCGTCGCGCCTGCCGTGGCGCGTCTGGGACGACGCCTCGATCCGGCGCAAGCAGGTCCTGTCCTGGGCGCAGGCCGTCGAGCAGCGGACCGAAGCCCGGCGCTCCCTCGGGCTCGGCGACACCCATGGGGCGGTCCTGCGGTTGCTCGCCGTGCCGCCCTGCCTCGAGTACCCGCGCCCCGACTGGCCCGCGGCCACCGAGGTCGTCGGGCCGTTGACGTGGGAACCACCGTGGCCGTCGCTGGCACCGCCGGTGGGCGACGCCCCGCTGGTGGTCGTGACGGACTCGACCGCGTCCGGCGACCGCGATGGCCTGGCGGCCGTGGTCATCGGGGCGTTGGCCGACACCGCCGTCCGGGTCGTGGCGACCACACGCGACCCAGCCGCGTTGGCGGCGGCAGAACGAGCGTCGAACGTCGTCGTCGGCCAGGGGTCGCACCGGGCCCTGCTGGACGGTGCGGCGTTGGCGGTCGGGCCGGGCGGCGGCGGGTTCGTCGGCAAGGCCATGGCGGCCGGCGTGCCCTTGGTTGTCGTGGCGGGCCCGGGGGACCAGCGCGAGACCGCTCGGCGCATCGAGGTGGCCGGCGTCGGACGACGCGTGCCGCCGGGTCCGATGCTCGCAACCAGGCTCCGATGGAACGTGCTGGCGGCCCTGGCGGATCCCGCGTTGGCCCGGCGGGCCGCGGCAGCATCCGCCGCGTCGTCCAACGGCGTCGAAAACGCGGTCGCGGCGATCGAACGCATCCTCGCCGAGGGCTAGCGTCGGTCGCATGGACGACGCCCCCGCCCCCCGTGCCTCGCTGCGCGACCAGTTCCGCTGGTTCGGCGTCGCACTGGCCGCGGTGGCCGTGGTCGGACTGGCGTCGGGATGGCTGTTCGCCAAGGGGCAGCCGTCGACCGCGGCCTGGACCCTCATCGAGAAGTTCGTCGACGAGGAACCGCCGGGCGCCTTCGATCCGGCCGACCCCGCTCCGACCGATGCGATCGCCCCGTCGTGGGGCCCTCACGCGGACGGTGAGGTGCGCTGTGGCGTCGTCGTGGATCTCAGCGTCGCGGATCACCTCGCCTCACTGGCGGCCGGGGTCGTCGTGATCCGATATCGCGATGATCTGGAGACCGGCGCCGTCCGGGAGATCGAGACGCTGGCCGAGGATCGTCGCGAGTTGCTCGTCGCCGTGGCCCCTGGCCTCGACCGAGCGATCGAGGCGGTCGCCTGGGGGCGACGCCTGCGCTTCTCCGCCCACAACCTCGAGTGGGTCAAGACCTTCCACACCGCCAACGTCGACCGCCTCGTGCCCGACGACGTGCCACTCCCCGCCACCTGCAACGGAGCCTGACGTGCTTGCTGCCCATGCCGTGTCCCTCAACCCCACCGACCCGCTGGCAGGACTCGTTGTCGGCGAGGTCGACGAGCCGACCGTCCACCCGGGCTGGGTCAAGGTCAAGGTCCGCTCCGCCAGCCTGAACCACCACGACCTCTGGAGCCTGCGGGGCGTCGGGCTGCCGGCCGAGCGGCTGCCCATGGTCTTGGGCTGTGATGCCGCGGGCGAGCTGGAGGACGGCACCAAGGTCGTCCTGCACTCCGTCGTGGAGGAGCACCAGGTCCCCGATGGCGTCAAGGCGCCCGGCTTCTCCATCCTGTCGGAGTTCTTCCCGGGAACGCTTGCCGAGTGGGTCGCCGTCCCCAAGCGCAATGTCCTGCCCTTGCCGGACGGCCTGGGGTTCGACGAGGCCGCCTGCCTGCCCACCGCCTGGCTGACCGCCTACCGGATGCTGTTCGTCAAGGGTGAGTGCCGCCCCGGCCAGCGCGTCCTCATCCAGGGCGCCGGTGGTGGCGTCGCCACGGCCCTGATCAGCCTGGGCCGCGCCGCTGGCCTGCACGTCACGGTCACCAGTCGCGACGAGGCGAAGCTGGAGCGTGCGCGCGAGTTGGGCGCGCACGTGGCCGTCGGGTCGGGGGAGCGGCTTCCCCATCGTGTCCACGCCGTCATGGAGACGGTCGGCGAGGCGACCTGGGAGCACTCGTTGAAGGCCCTGGAGCCCGGTGGCGTCATCGTGGTGTCCGGTGCGACCTCGGGCCCGAACCCGCCTGCAGACCTGACACGCGTCTTCTACCGGCAGCTGCGGGTCATCGGGTCGACCATGGGGACGATCGACGAGCTGCGCGACCTCATCGGCCTGTGCGACGCCACCGGGGTCCGCCCCGTCATCGACGACACTTTCGCGCTCGCCGACGCCCGCGATGCCTTCCAGCGGATGGCAGACGGGGACCTGTTCGGCAAGCTCGTCGTCAACCCCTGACGCCTCGGCGGTCAGCGCGCGCAGGGCTGTGGCTTCAAGGGACGAAAGAGGCTCGCGCTACACTCCACGCCGCCCGGCGCTTGCGTCGGGATCTTCATTCCGGGGTAGCTCAGCTGGCAGAGCGTCCGACTGTTAATCGGCAGGTCGCCGGTTCGAACCCGGCCCCCGGAGCATGGAACATCGCCCCCGCCCTCGGCGGGGGCGACGTTCGTTTTCTCCCACCTCGACGGCGGGCCGGTCGTGGCTAGGGTCCGCCACAACACCCGCCAAGCCAGGAGCCGCCAGTGCGCAAGGACCTCGTCATCATCCCGGACGACCAGCCCGGCGTGCTCGCCCGGCTCGGTGAGGCAGCCGGTGCCGCGGGCATCAACATCGAGGCCATCAGTGCCTTCACCGGCCAGGGCAAGGGCATCGTCCACGTCCTCGTCGACGACGCTGACAAGGCGCTCGAGGCCCTGACGGACTTCGACATCCGCGCCGCGCGCCGCGTCGTGGTCATCGACATCCCTGACGCCCCCGGTGAGCTCGGCAAGGCCTGCCGCAAGTTGGCCGACAACGACGTCAACATCGAGCAGGCCTACATCGCCGCCGGCTCCAAGCTCGTGGTGATCTGCGACGACGTGGACCGCGCCAACGAGGTCCTCGGCATCACCGGGTGAGACCGCCTCGGGCGTCGGTCAGATCCCGATGCCCAGGCCGGTCATCATCGCGCGGCTGGTGAGGCCGAACGCGAAGAAGGCGCCCCAGACGAGGCCCACGTACTCGTGGTGCTCTCGGCGCAGCCCGGCGATGCGCCCCGACACGAGGGCGATCAGCGGGAAGAGCGAGCCGTAGAAGTAGTGCAGGAACACCAGGTCGCCGCCGGCCACGCGCTTGCCCATGAGGAACAGCACGATGCCCAGGACGACCTGCACCAGCAGGATGTTCTCCATCCAGTGCTGCGCCGCCCAGAACCAGGTCGGGGCTTCGGCCTTGCGCGAGATGCGGATGACGAGCCCGGACAGGAACAGCAGGGCAAGTCCGCCGACCACGCC
>CBDTZE010000299.1:0-3401 GCA_965364815.1 uncultured Nitriliruptoria bacterium
AGTTCCTCGGGCCGGAGCGCTTCGACGACCTCCAACTCGGGGCGGTCCCGACCGAAGCCCTCGATGGCGACGACTTCGCCGGCATGGACGACGACGGTGCCCGCCTCGCCAACCTTGCCGAGGACTCCCGCGATGCCGATGGCCAGGCCAGCGCGCAGCAGGCCAAGCCGATCGAGTTGCCGCCGCTGACGATGTCCTCGACGACTCGCGTGACGCTGATCTTCTCCGTCGGCTCGAACGGCATGACGCAGCGCGAGGCCAATCGCCTCCGTGTCGCCGACATCGGCGATCGTGGCGGGGACAAGCTGACCGACTCCATGCTGCTGCTCATCAGTGACCCGGCCACCGACAAGGCGGCGTTGCTCTCCGTGCCTCGCGACCTGTGGCTCTCGCACCGCGGCCACCGGATCAACGAGTCCTTCGTCCGGCGTGGGGTCCAGGCGCTCGTCGACGACGTGTCACGCGCTGCGGGGATCCCCGTGCACCACGTCGTGCAGGTGAACTTCACGGCGTTCGGCGACCTGGTCTCCGCCGTTGACGGTGTCGCCCTGCAGGTCAAGGCGCCGGTCGCCGACCTGCACTCGACGCTCTACGTGCCGGAGCCCGGCTGCTGGCGCTTCGGTGGCGCCGATGCGCTGGCGTGGGCCCGGTCGCGCAAGCCCCTGACGACGCGCAACGGCGGGGAGACCTGGCGCAACGCCGCCGGCGGCAACGACTTCACGCGCATGGCGAGGCAGCAGGGTCTGCTGATCGCCGCGTGGGACCAGGTGCGCGGTCCGGGCTTCGCCAAGCGCGTCCCAGCACTGCTCGACCTCGCCCGTGGCATGACGATCGACTCCGGCCTGGGCCTGGGCCAGATCAAGGACCTCGCCAGCGCCTTCAGTGACGTCGCGGCGGGGCGGGTCAAGCGGTACATCCTGCCGACGGTCGATCGTCGCGTCGGGGCGGCCCAGGTGTTGGCCATCGACTGGCGCCGCGCCATCCCGCTCTATGAAGTCCTGCGCGCGTGGCCCGGCGTCCCGGCTCCGCAGGCCGCGGCCGAGCCCTCGTCCAAGCCCTCCGCCGAGCCCTCCGCCGAGCCGTCGCCGTCGGCATCCCCGACGCCGACACCGAGCCCCTCGTCCAGCTCTGGCGGTTCGGGTGGCGTGGGTGGCGCACTGGGCGAGGTCGTCGGTGGCGACGAGCCGTCCGAGCAGCCGTCGTCCTCACCCTCGTCGAAACCGTCCCCGTCCCCGACGCCCACGCAACCGAAGGGCAGCTCGGACGAGTCCGCGACCCCGACGGTCATTGGTGGCTGCTCCAAGGCGAACTCCTGGGAGTTGCCGCCCAACCCCTTGGACTACCTGCACCAGATCTCGAAGGGCGACCCCACCTCCCCGTACACGCCGACGCGCACCGCCGACCGTGGCAACTCGTCACGAGGACAGCAGCCGAGCCAGCCGTCCCCGTCCCCGTCGTCCTCGCCGTCCCCGTCTCCCTCGCCCTCCGAGAGCGCGGACGAGTCGCAGCAGACCGCTCCCGAACCCGATCCCTCGCCGACGGGGGATGAGGTCGATCCAGCTTCGGACCCGGACGCCGATTCGCCATCCGAGCCGGCCGATGACGCCTCGGACGAACCGAGTGACGCCCCGACGGCCGCGGCCTCCTGAGTCGCCTCAGGGTGCCGGCGGGGTCCCTGGTTGCTCGGCGGTCGCCGGTCCGATCGCGTCGCTGGGTGCCTGCTCGCGGCGTGCCAGCAGGACGAAGGGCAGCGCCCCGAGCTGCACGATCCCGGACACCAGGTAGGTGAACGGATAGCCGTTGATGTCCGCGGCCCGGCCCAGCAGCGGCTGGCTCACGACGCCGCCCGCCGATCCCATGAGCGCGTCCGCCGACAGGACCGTGGCGCGGTGCGAGGACGGGATCTCGCCGTTGACGTAGGCGGCGCGCAGGGGTCGGGTCATGCTGAAGGTCAGGGCCCACAGGACCAGGAGGCCGACCGCCACGTCGAACCGATCCGTCGTCGAGATGCCGATCAGCACCACGGCGCTGATGACGATCCCCAAGGCGAGCGCGTCGGTGCGCCTGCGGAACAGCCGTCGGACGTGGGGCACGGCAAGGCCACCGACGATCTGCGCCCCGGCCACGATCGCCGCCGCCAACCCGGCCACCAGGTAGGCATCCGGGTCGCCGTACAGGTCCAGCAGGTGTGGCTGCATCGCGTAGAAGGCGTAGACCCCGACGCCGCCGGTGAACGGCGCCTCGAGCATCATCCAGCGGACGGGGCGGTGCCCCCAACCCAGGTCCCACGACGTGAGGGCGATCTGCTTGACGCGAGCCATCGGCCTGGCGTCGCCGACCGGCTCCCACCCGATGTCGTGCATGCTGCGGGCGGCCACCACGAACACCGCCACGAGCATCACGGAGCGCAGCACGTACGGGGCGCCCAGGTTGATCGCCTGCGCCAGGAGTCCGCCGGCAACGGATCCGACCAGCATCGCGGCGCCCTGGACTGCCTGGCCGCGAGCCAGCACCGTGTCGAGTTCGCCGTGAAAGCCCGTCGCGGCCAACGCGTCGACCAGCCACGCCTCGACCGCCCCGCTGAAGAAGGTGAACCCCAGGCCCAGCACGGCCGACATCGCGGCCCACATCCAGAACGGCGCCGACCCGGCCTGCCACAGGACGAGGTAGCCGATCGTGGACGCCAGCAGGGTGACCGCCCCGAGCAGGTAGGACGCCCGACGTCCTCGGGTGTCCGCGACGACCCCGGTCGGCACCTCGAAGATCACCATGCCGAGCGTGAAGAAGGCGTTGGCCGTGAAGGCCTGGGCGTTCGTCAGCCCGGCATCCAGCAGGAACAGGGTGTTCACGCCCCAGATGAACGACGCGGCCAGCGTCGACAGCAACTGGAGCGTCAGGTAGGTCCGCTGGACCTGTTGCCACTGCATGGTCGATCTCCCCGCTTGGCAGGGCAACGCCCCTGGGCCCGGTGACCTTCCCACAGGTGGCGCGCGCGCCGCGGGTCAGGCGCTGACGTCGACGAAACTGCCGGGGCCGAGGGTCTCGCGCATGCCGGCGAGGTTCTTGCGGGTGAAGTCGTCGAGGCGGTCCAGCAACCCGGGTTCGTCCTCCCCGTCGCCGAGCAACGCGACGAGTGTGTCCTTGTCGCCCTCGTCGAGGAGTTTGGTCAACCTGCGTTCGCTGGCGAGGCTGGAAGACACGCCGCGGTCGCGTTCGCTGGAGAAGTTGAAGCGCATGCCCCCGAGGGCAGTGAACGCCCCGCCCTCGGATTCGAAGACGCTGGCGAACTCCGTCGCCAGGCCGGAACGCAGACGCTGGATGCCGCTGGCCAGGCGAGGCCCCGGCATCTGGTCGGCAACGAAGGCGTCGACGGTGGAGGCGAGGTGGCGGATCGCCTTGGC
>CBDTZE010000300.1:0-3394 GCA_965364815.1 uncultured Nitriliruptoria bacterium
GCAACGGTGCCCAGCTGAGGCAGGAAGCCGGCGGCCGGGTCCTCGGCGTACAGCCGGACCTCGATGGCGTGGCCAGTGGACGTCACCTCGTCCTGGGTGAAGCCCAGCGGCTCGCCGGCGGCGACGAGAAGTTGCAACTCGACGAGGTCGAGGCCGGTGATGGCCTCGGTCACCGGGTGCTCGACCTGCAGTCGGGTGTTCATCTCCAGGAAGAAGAACTCGCCGGTGTCGGCCAGCAGGAACTCGACGGTGCCGGCCCCGACATAGTCGACCGCCTGCGCGGCCTTGACGGCGGCCTCGCCCATGCGGGCGCGGAGTTCGTCGTCGACCGCGGGGGAGGGCGTCTCCTCGACGACCTTCTGGTGGCGTCGTTGGACCGAGCACTCGCGCTCGAAGAGGTGCACGACGTTGCCGTGCATGTCGCCGAAAACCTGGACCTCGACGTGGCGCGCCTTGGTGACGTAGCGCTCCATGATGAGCGTGTCGTCGCCGAAGGCGTTGGCGGCCTCTCGACGGGCTGCGGCAAGGGCGGCAGGGAGTTCGTCGAGGGATGCGACCGTGCGCATGCCCTTGCCCCCACCACCGGCGACGGCCTTGACCAGCGCCGGGAACCCGACACCGTCGGCGGCGGCCAGCAGGTCGTCGTCGGTCAGCCCGGGGGTGTGGATGCCCGGAACCATCGGCACGCCGGCGGGCTCCAGCAGGCGCTTGGATTCGCCCTTGTCGCCCATGACGCGGATGGCCTCGACGTTGGGGCCGATGAACGTGATGCCGGCTTCGGCACAGGCCTCGGCGAAGGCCGCATTCTCCGACAGAAATCCGTAGCCCGGGTGGATCGCGTCGGCGCCGGTGGCTTCGGCCGCGGCCAGGACGAGCTCGATGTCGAGGTAGGACTCCGTGGCCGGGGCGGGCCCCAGGCGGACGGCCTCGTCAGCGTCGCGGACATGCGGAGCGTCCGCATCCGCGTCCGAGTAGACGGCGACGGTGGCGATGCCCAAGGACGCGCAGGTGCGCATGACCCGGCGGGCGATCTCTCCGCGGTTCGCGATCAGGACCTTGCTGAACACGGTCTGCTCCGAGGGGACGATGGCTCCATGGCCCGAAGGGGCACGGTAGCAATGCCCCTTGGACCCACTGGCCGTAATCTGGTCTCCCACCTTCCACCGGGGACCCTCATGCGTTCTGTCACTGCCGCCGCCCTCTTGACCATGGGCCTCTTGGTTGCCGCCTGCGGTGCCGAGCCGGGCGCCCAGCCTGCGCCCACCCCGGCGCCGACCGTGACGGTGACGGCGACCGAGACCGTCACGGCGGCGCCCACGGACGCCCCACCGACCTCGCCAGCCTCGGACGGCTGCACCACCCTGCAGAGCGGGGAGAACTTCGCCTTCGTCTTCGTGACGTCGCCGACGGTCGGGGCGCAGGTCCAGCCGGGCTTCACGGTCACGGGTTGCTCCAACAGCTTCGAGGCCGCATTCGCCTGGGCCCTCTACGACCACAGTGGCAACGTGCTCTCCGATGGTTTCGGGTCAGCGACCTGCGGGACGGGCTGCGTCGGCGACTTCCAGATCACGGTGCCCTACGCGGTCAGCCAGGCGACGATCGGGTCGTTGGAGGTCTGGACCAACTCGGCGGAAGACGGCTCCAAGCAGGACATCAACACGATCCCGGTCGTGCTCAACCCGTGAAGCCCCAGGCGTTCGTCCGGGCGGCACTCCCTGACGGGGTGCCGGTGCTGGGTGACCTCATCCGAGGCCGACTCGCCGGTGTCTTCGGGCCGCCGCCGATCGACGCAGACGCGTCGCCCGGGGATCCGGGCCTCTGCGGGCCGTCCTCCGCCAGTTGGCCCATCATCGGGGACCCCGCCGCGATCGTCGGTGGCGTCCGTGGCCTGATGGTGCAGACCATGCACCCCGGGGCGATGGCCGGTGTCGCCGACCACAGCGCCTTCATCCACGACCCGTTCGGCAGGCTGGAGCGGACGACTGCCTGGGTGCTGGCCTCCACCTTCGGCTCGAAGGCCGAGGCCATCGCCATGGCCCGGCGCGTTCGGGGCGTGCATCGTCGCGTCGTCGGGACGACGCCCGGGGGCCGTCCATACGCCGCGGCCGATCCACGGCTGCTGGCGTGGGTGCAGATCGCGCTCACGTCGTCCTTCCTGGCCACCGACGCGGTTTACGCGGTCGAGCCGGCCGGGGACCAGGAGCGTGATGCGTTCGTCCTCGAGCAGTCGCGACTCGCGGCACTCCTCGATGAGCGGGTCGACCTCGACCACCTCGACGGGGATGCCCTGCGTCGTGGCGAGCTGGACGACACCCTGCCGATGCTCGCGGAGGGAGTGCTGCCGCGGACCGTCTTGGAAATGCACGAGGTGCTCGCCACCTACGACTGGGAGTTGGAGATCAACCACCAGGCGAAGGAGGCCGTCGCATTCCTGATGAACCCACCGCTCCCGTTGCTGCTGCGGCCGGCGTATGGCGTCGTCTATCTGGGGGCCGTGGCGACCTTCGAGGACACGACCCGTCGACGTCTGGGGTTCGCGCTGCCGGTCCCCAATGGCGTGGCGCAGGCTGGCGCAAGGCTGCACTTGTCAGCACTTCGGATGGCGACGGGCACCAGCTTGGTCGTTCGTGCAGCCCGGCAGCGGACGCGGGCTCGCGCGGTCTGACCTCGGTCAGTCCTTGGCGGGTGGGCGCCAGAAGGCGGCCAGCAGCGCCAGTGCGCCGGCAGCACCACCCAACGCCAGCAGGACGCCAGTACCGCCGGCCAGGTTCTCGAAGCCGAACACGGCGTCCAGGGACCAGCCGCCCGGCCCGATGGCGGCGATCGCGAACCCGGTGAACACCAGGGTCATCACGTACTCCCAGCCCTCGCCCGGCCGGAAGATGAAGAAGCCGTTGCCCTTGTGGTTGGTGATCCAGGCGACCGTCATCGTGCCGACCACTCCGGCAGCGGCCAGCGGGGTGAACAGGCCCAGGAGCAACAGGATCCCTGCGCCGAGCTCGGTCAGGCTGGCGAGCCAGGCGTGGACCAGTGGCGGCTTCATGCCCAACGAGCCGAACCAGTTCGCCGTGCCCTGGATCTTCCCGCCGCCCCACACGTGGTTCCAGCCATGAGCCAGCATCACGAGGCCGATGGCGCTGCGCAGGACCAGCAGGCCGAGGTCGACGGCGGCAACATCGGACATCTGGGGGCTCCTGTGGCAACTTCTGGCGCGGCTACCGTCGGCGGCAACGATGGCGAGGGAACCAGCATGACCACTTCGACGACCGCCGATGGGCGCTTGACCGAGCTGACCGCCGGCATGCCGGTGATCTGGGGCGGGGACCGGGTCAGCCACGTGTCGGCAGAGCTGGCCGATGCCTTCGAGGCGGGGGACCGACTGGTCGTCGTGCAG